>CANGOK010000016.1 GCA_947455285.1 Beijerinckiaceae bacterium
CGCCAGAGTGTCGACAAGGGTGGCCTTCGCGCCATGGTCGCCCGACATGCCGCCCAGAACGGCGTGCCTTTCACGCTGGCTGACGCAGTGGTGAAGGTGGAGAGCAACTACAATCCGCGCGCCACTAATCGCAGCGGCGCCATGGGTCTTATGCAGATCAAGACCCAGACCGCGCGCGGCGAGGGGTTCTCCGGCAGTTCTTCGGATCTTCTCAATCCCGAGACCAACATCCGTTTCGCCATGCGCTATCTGGCGACGGCCTACCGCATGTCTGGCGGTGATCTCTGCGGCACGGTGATGCGCTACCAGCAGGGCCATGGCGCGCGTCGCATGTCGGCCGCCGATCATAGTTACTGCGCCAAGGCGCGGGGCTTCATGGCCCGAGGCTGAGCCTCCGAAAGCTAGGCGGGACCCTCCCCCGGCTTTTTTGGGGCTGTGGTCATTGACCCTGGGCCTCCGCTGCCCCTATGTGAGCCTCGCCAGTCGGCTGGACGGCCGCTCCCTTGCGGGAGAGGAAAGTCCGGGCTCCATGGAGACACGGCGCCGGATAACGTCCGGCGGGGGCGACCCCAGGGAAAGCGCCACAGAAAGCAAACCGCCCGTCCTTGGACGGGTAAGGGTGAAAGGGTGCGGTAAGAGCGCACCGCGGACGCGGTAACGCGGACGGCACGGCAAGCCCCGCCGGGAGCAAAACCGAATAGGGATGACACGAAGCCGCCAGGAAACTGGTTTGGCTTCAGGCCCGTCTCCGGGTCGTCGTCCGGGTTGGTTGCTTGAGGCGTTCGGTGACGAACGTCCCAGAGGAATGGCCGTCACGCGCAGGCTTTCGGGCCTGCGCCATACAGAACCCGGCTTACAGGCCGACTGGCGATTTTCTCTTCAAAATAAAAACGCCGGACCCTCAGAGGATCCGGCGTTTGCTTTGTCGCGGCGCTATCAGCGGCTGAACTTCTTGTATTTCAACCGATGCGGGATCACGCTGTCCACGCCGAGGCGGCGCTTCTTGTCTTCCTCGTAATCCGCGAAGTTGCCTTCAAACCATTCCACATGGCTTTCGCCCTCGAAGGCGAGGATATGGGTCGCGATGCGGTCGAGGAAGAAGCGATCATGGGAGATGATGACGGCGCAACCGGCGAAGTCGGTCAGCGCGTCTTCAAGCGCACGAAGCGTGTCGACATCGAGGTCGTTGGTCGGTTCGTCGAGCAGCAGAACATTGGCGCCGCTCTTGAGCATCTTGGCGAGATGGACGCGGTTGCGTTCACCGCCCGAGAGCATGCCGACCTTCTTTTGCTGGTCCGCGCCCTTGAAGTTGAAGGCGCTGCAATAGCCGCGGGAATTGATTTCGCGCTTGCCAAGATAAATGACGTCGTTGCCGCCGGAGACCTCTTCCCAGACGGTCTTCTTGTCGTCGAGCGCATCGCGTGACTGGTCCACATAACCCAGATGCACGCTCTCGCCGATGGCGATCGCGCCAGCGTCGGGCTTTTCTTGCCCGGTGATCATGCGGAACAGCGTGGTCTTGCCCGCGCCGTTGGGGCCGATGACGCCGACGATGCCGCCGGGGGGCAGTTTGAACGACAGGTCGTCGATCAAAAGCTTGTCCTGGAAGCCCTTGGACAGATGGTCGAAGTCGATCACATTCTGGCCGAGGCGCTCGGCCACGGGGATGATGATCTGGGCGGTGGTGGGCGCCTTGTCGTTTTGCTTGGCGACCAACTCCTCGTAACGCTGGATACGCGCCTTGGACTTGGCCTGACGGGCCTTGGGCGAGGAGGAAATCCACTCGCTTTCGGCTTCGAGGGCGCGCTGGCGAGCCTCTTCCTCGCGGCCTTCCTGCGCGAGGCGCTTCTGCTTCTGCTGCAGCCAGGCGGAGTAGTTGCCCTCGTAGGGAATGCCGCGGCCGCGGTCGAGCTCAAGGATCCAGCTCGTCACATTGTCGAGGAAGTAGCGATCGTGGGTCACGATGAGGATCGCGCCGGGATATTGGCGCAGATGCCCTTCGAGCCAGTTCACGGTCTCGGCGTCGAGATGGTTGGTCGGTTCGTCGAGCAGCAGCAGTTCGGGCTGCTCAAGCAGTAGCTTGCAGAGCGCCACGCGGCGCTTCTCACCGCCTGAGAGGCGATCCACGGCCCAGTCGTCAGGAGGGCAGCCGAGCGCCTCCATGGCCTGGTCGACCTGACTGTCGAGATCCCACAGGCCCTGCGCCTCGATCTCGTCCTGCAACTTCGTCATTTCATCGGCGGTCTCGTCGGAATAGTTCATCGCGAGTTCGTTGTAGCGATCAAGGATGTCCTTTTTCGCCTTCACGCCGAGCATGACGTTGCCGCGCACGTCGAGTTCATTGTCGAGCTGCGGCTCCTGCGGCAGATAGCCGACGCGCGCGCCCTCGGCGGCCCAGGCCTCGCCGTTATATTCGTGATCCATGCCCGCCATGATTTTGAGCAGGGTGGACTTACCCGAGCCGTTGACGCCGAGCACGCCGATCTTGGCGTCGGGATAGAAGGAAAGGTGAACGTTCTCCAGCACCTTCTTGCCGCCGGGCCAGGTCTTGGAGAGGCCTTGCATGTGGTAGATGAATTGCCGCGCCATAGGCTGTTCAGTCCTGAAATGGGAAAAGACGTGCGCTCTTTTACCCATGCGGCGCGCGGGGGTCCAGCATGATGAGGGCGAAGCGGGGCCGTTCGGCCCGCCTGTCCCGCCTTATTTGCCCGGCGTTTCGGCCGGCTTGGCCGTTTCGCCCTTGCCCATTTCGCCCTTGGGCAGATCCTTCTTGCGGATGAACAGATTGGCGATGACCGCATGGGCGATATGCTCGGCCATGCACTGGTAGCCCATATCGTTCATGTGCAGCCCGTCATTCGTCATCAGCTCCGGGCTGCTGGGATTGTTGCGGGCGATGAACTGCATGGCGTCATAGCGCCTGACATAGAGCACGTTTTCAGCCGCCGCGGCGCGCCGCAGCGCTTCTCGGATGGCGAAGTAATTCTGGTCGCGAGCGAATTGCGGCGTGTATTGAAGGCCGACCAGAACCACATCGATGTTGGCGTTTTTCAGCCACTCGAGGGTGGAGACCACTGTCCGCTCGAAGTCCTGCGGGGGCACGCGTGACAGCGCATCGTTGGTGCCGAGCTGCCAGAGGACCACGTCGGGCTTTTCGAGCGCGACTTCGGTGCGGAGCCTGTCCGCGGTGGTCTGGGCCACTTCGCCGGAGACGCCGCGGTTGGTGATGACGGCCTCGGTTCCCTGCAGGCTGGTTTCGAGAATGCCTCGTAGCTGATCCGGATAGGTCTTGCGCCGGGAGCTCGCGCCAATGCCGTAGGTCGATGAGGAGCCGATCGCCAGAATCCGGACCTTGCCGCCCTCTTCGAGCCGCTTGGTGAGGTGGGGCAGGGGCGCATTCGTCGAAATGTCGGCGCCTGGCGCCTCGCATTGGGGGCTCAGGGGCGGCAGGACGGTCTGGGCGCTTGCGCTGAGGCAGGCGGCCAGCAGTGCTAATATGGCTGGAAAGCTCCTCATGACGCGCGGCTGCGAACCCTCCACTCGACTACCCAGGCCGTGACGCCCATGGTTATTATGCCCATAAGTAACACCGCCGTGTCCACCGCGATACTTCCTCCCAGTACGAAGCGCGCAAATTGCGAAGCTAGAGCAAAGAGGGATCCTATGCAGAAGACATAGAGCGAATTGCGCCCCAGCATGGAGAAAAATCGTGAAAGGGGGCGCATCCACCTCTCGACATAGTAGAAGGCGCCGTTGAACAGGGCCACCAGCGCAAGCAGATGCAAAATGCGCGATGGAGTGGCGAAGGTCTTGTCAAACATGAAGAAAAGTTTGGGCTCGGGGACGGCGAGCGGGTCTGGCGCATAATCGGCCAAGCCAATAGCCACGCCGGCTAGCACTCCCGCCAGCCCGAGCCAGCGCAGGGGCGTCGTGTGGCGGCGCAGCGCAGCCATGGGGCCATTGGCGTCGGCCAGCATATATCCGATCACAAACACGAGCTGCCAGGCGAAGGGGTTGAAATACCAGCGTCCTTCGACCGGCCAGGTCGGCAGGTTGACGCCCGTGGTCAGGATCGTCGCGTAGAGCGTCACGGACAGGATCAGGGGAAGCCATTTCCAGATGCGGTCGGAAATCACGCAGAGCGGCGCGCCTGCGATCAGGACCACATAGAGGGGCAGAATGTCGAAAAAGCCCATCTGATGGCTGAGGATGACGATCCCCACCTGCGTCTCGATCGGCGCCTCGAAGGCGGCCGAAGCGTTGTTCCACTCAAGAAAGAGCGGGTTTTCCAGCCAGATCGCGCCCGCCGCCGTCAGCGCCAGCGCCATCTGGGTGATGATCAGCTGGGTGAAGAAAATGGTCAGCGCCCGGGTCTCCAACCGCATGACGACGCTGGGAATAGTCATCGGCTCCTTGCGGTTGCTCATGAGCAGGCGCATGGACCAGCCGGCCAGAAACACGAAGAGTTCTGCGGCGTCGGATATGCCGAAGTGCCGCATTGTGTAATTTTCATAAAAAAGCCCTGGCACGTGGTCGATGAAAATCGTGACGAGCGCGAATCCTCGCCAGAAGTCGATTTCGTTCGGGCCGCGCATGTCGGGTCGGATTCCCCAGGGGCAGGCTTCAGGGCGCCAGAAGCCCAGACCTAGCATGGTCAGCGGCGGAGGCAACAAATCTCGATCATTTCCCGCTCGGGCATTGATTATCGCGGATAATCTGGTCCCAGTTTGGGACATATGAACCATTCCTTAACACTAAAAAAGTCTAATCGGGTCTGGAGCGGGCATGTCCCGTTTCGACTCACTCTCTCGTTGACGCCCATAATATCCCATGCTATCCCAATTCATCCCGTTCAGAGTTGTGTGCGCGTCAGCGTCGCAATCGCGCCGTTTTTCAACGGCGCGTGCAGGATATGGGCTGGCCATGGTGGCCCGCCGGGTGAGTTGGTCGTTTGGATCGTTTCGTCTCGCATTTCACCAACCGGCTCGATGCGAAGGGTCGGGTGTCGATACCAGCCTCTTTTCGGAGCGTGCTGGCGGGGGACGGATTCGAGGGTCTGTACGTTCATCCCTCTCTGGAGGCGGAGGCTCTCGACTGCGGCGGCCATGGGCTGCTGAGCGAGATCGACGGTCTTCTGGAGACTCTCTCTCCCTATTCGGAGGAGCGGGACGCGTTTTCGACGGCGCTGCTTGGCGCCAGCGAGATCCTGAAGGTCGATCCGGAGGGCCGGGTCATCCTGACGGAGCGGTTGAAGGCCTATGCGGGGCTCGCCGGCGAGGTGACCTTCGTTGGGCTGGGTCAGAAGTTTCAAATCTGGGAGCCCGGGCGGTTCCGCGCGCATCTGGACGAGGCCAGAAGCCGGGTGCGCGACATGCGGAAACAGCTCAGCGCCAGACATGCGGCCAGCGCGCCGCAGCCTCGAGGAGCACGGGAATGAAATCGGGCCGCGGCGATGACCAAAATCTCGCCGCAGGCGGACCGGCCCGGCACATTCCTGTGCTTCTTGACGAGGTGATCGAAGCGCTCGCCCCTCGTGCGGGCGGCGCCTATCTCGATGGCACTTTCGGCGCTGGCGGCTATTCGCGCGCCCTGCTTGCGACGCCGCAGCTTCGAGTGCTGGGACTCGACCGTGATCCTGACGCCATCGCTGGCGCAGCGCCGCTCATCAGCGAAGCCCAGGGCCGGTTGCGCATCGAGCAGGCGCGGTTCGGCGACCTCGCGGAGGTCGTTGTGCGCACCGGCTTTGCGCCGCTCGATGGTGTGACCCTCGACATCGGCGTCTCCTCCATGCAGCTCGACGAGGCCGCGCGGGGATTTTCCTTCCGTCAGGAGGGGCCGCTCGACATGCGCATGGAGCAGAGCGGGCGCAGCGCGGCCGACATCGTCAACGAGGCCAGCGAGGAAGAGCTGGCAGACATCCTTTATTATTACGGTGAGGAACGCCTGGCGCGCCGCATCGCTCGCGCCATCGTCGCCGACCGCAAGGTGAAGCCCTTCCTCACTACGCGCGCGCTTGCCGAACTGATTGGCCGCCTCGTGCCGCACAAGCCGACCGAGATTCACCCGGCGACACGCAGCTTTCAGGGCTTGCGCATCGCCGTTAATGACGAGCTAGGCGAATTGGTGCGCGCTCTGGCCGGCGCCGAAGAGGTTCTCAAGGAAGGTGGTCGCCTTGCGGTCGTCACCTTCCATTCACTCGAAGACCGCATCGTGAAGCAGTTCTTCGCCGCCCGCTCGGGCCGCGGTCAGGCGCGCTCGCGTCTTCTGCCAGGAGAGCCCGTGCCGCCGCCCGCCACATTCGATCTCGTCGGCAAGCAGCCGGTGATCGCTGGCGCGGAAGAACTTGCGCGCAACCCGCGCGCCCGTTCGGCGAAGCTGCGCACGGGGCAGCGCACCAGCGCTCCGGCTCGTGGTCTCGACGCCGATCTCGCCGCCCTTGCGGCCCTGCCAACTCATTCAGGAAAGGGGCGCTGACATGCTGCGCTATCTTAACGTCCTGTCCGTCATGGCGCTCGTGGGGCCTGCGATCTACGCCTATTCGATCAAATACGAGACGATGCGTTACTCGGCTGAGATCGTTAAGATCCAGCATTCGATCGAGCGTGAAAATGACCGAATCGTCATGTTGCGCGCCGAATGGGCGCATCTGACTCGCCCTGGTCGCGTCCAGGCGCTCGCGGATCGCCATCTCGACATGCAGGCGGTTGCAGTCGACCAGGTGGTCAAAGCTTCAGATTTGCCTGATCGCGCGGCGCGCGTCGACGCCATTGGCCGCAAGCTCGAATTGCTGGGCCTCGCCGATCCGGCCGCCCCGGCGCCAAGTGAGAAGCGAGCTGCCGGCGCCACATCGTCGTCCGGTCGGAAGGGGGAGGTGAGATGAACGATCTCCTGGAGCCTCACGATACGCCGCAGCGCAAGGGTTTACGAGCCAGGCTTGCCGGCGCGGCCACCGATCTCTTGCGCACACGCATCGACAAAAGCACATGGCGCATTCGCCTCGTAGCGATGGGCTTCGGCTGCCTGTTTCTCGCCATTGGCGGCAAGCTTGTCTATTTGGGGTTCAAGCCGGAACCGCAGAGTTTGCGTCGCGCCGCCTCCGAGGCCGTTTCGCGTCCGCGCCCCGCGATCCTTGATCGTAACGGCGAGGTGCTCGCCGCCGACATCAAGGTCATGTCCGTTTTCGCTGAACCTCGCCGCATCATCGACAAGGATGAAGCGGTGGAGCTGCTCACCGCCGTTCTGCCTGATGTGAACGCCAAGGAGCTGCGCGAGCGGCTTGGCTCTCGCAAAGGCTTCGTCTGGGTGAAGCGCGGCATCAAGCCCAAGGAGCAGGAAGAGGTTTTCCGCCTCGGCCTTCCCGGCATCGGCTTCCTGCCCGAGAACAAGCGCGTCTATCCTAATGGCCCAGTCGCCGCCCACGTGCTCGGCTTCACCAATGTCGACAATATCGGCATCGCCGGCATGGAGAAATATATCGACGGCCTTGGTCTCTCCGATCTCACCATGGCCGGCTTCCGCCTCGATCCCGCCGATTTGAAGCCGGTGAAGCTTTCGCTTGATCTGCGCGTCACCCACGCCATTCGCGACGAATTGGAAAAGGGCATCGAGCGCTTCAAGGCCAAGGCCGGGGCCGCCGCGATCATGGATGTGAACACGGGCGAGATCATCGCGCTGGCTTCCCTGCCCGACTATGATCCCAACAATCCCGTCGATGCGCTCGAGACCACCCGAATCAACCGGCTGAACGTCGGCGTCTATGAAATGGGCTCGACCTTCAAGGCGATCTCCATCGCCATGGCGATGGAGGCCAACAAGGTCAATCTCAATTCCCGTGTCGATGCGCGAGACTCCCTGCGCTACGGCAAGTTCACCATTCACGACTTCCATGCGCAGCACCGCGTTCTCAGCGTGCCGGAAGTCTTCACCTATTCCTCGAATATCGGCACCGCGCGCATGGCCATGATGGTTGGCGTCGAGGGGCACAAGGCCTTCCTGAAAAAGATGGGCCAGCTTGACCGTTTGCGCACCGAATTGCCGGAAAGCGCCGAGCCGCTCGTGCCCAAGCGCTGGGGTGAATTGAACACCATCACAATCGCATTCGGTCAGGGTCTGAACGTCGCGCCCTTGCAGGCCATGATGGCGGTCAGCGCCCTCTCGAACGGCGGACAGCTCATAAACCCCACCTTCCTCAAGCGTACCGAAGAAGAGGCGCGTGCGAATGCGCCGCAGGTGGTGCGCCCTGAGGTGTCCGAAGCCTTGCGTTATCTTATGCGCCTGAACGCCGAAAAGGGTTCAGCGCGCACCGTCGACATTCGCGGCTATTTCGTTGGCGGCAAGACGGGCACCGCCGACAAGATTATCCGTGGCCGTTACGCCAAGGATCGTGTTTTCACCACATTCATGGCGATAGCTCCCTCGGACAAGCCGAGGTACCTGTTCCTGACCCTCATGGACGAACCGCAAGCGCTGCCTGAAACGCAGGGCTATCGGACCGCGGCCTGGAACTCTGGCGCCGTGACCGGAAAGATCATCGAGCGCGTCGCCAATATGCTCAACCTGCCGCCGCGGCTCGAATTGCCGACGCAGCCCTTCCCGCTGCTCGCCAAGCTCGGCTTCGGCTATGTCAACACGCCCGCCGCCAAGGGGAACTGATGGTCTCGCTGCGCGAGCTTATTCCTGACGCCGATGCGCCCGCCGCAGTTGCGACGCGCGAAGTTGCGGGCGTGACGGCGGATAGTCGCGCGGTTAGGCCGGGCTTCGTGTTCTTCGCCATGCCGGGCTCGCGCGCCGATGGCTTAAGCTTTGCGCAAGGCGCAATTGACGCTGGAGCCATCGCGGTCGTCGCCGAGCACGCCCCAGCGCAGCCTTTGCAGGGCGCGCCGCTGCTTAAGGTCGCCAATGTGCGCGCTGCGCTCTCGCAATCGGCGGCGCGGTTTTATCCTGCTCAGCCCGCGATCATTGCTGCTGTGACGGGCACTAGCGGCAAGACGTCGGTCGCGGCTTTCATTCGCCAGATCTGGGCGCAGCTTGGCGCGCGTGCGGCTGCGCTTGGCACGACGGGGGTGATCACGCCCGATGGCGAAACCTATGGTTCGCTCACCACGCCCGATCCTGTGACGCTGCACCAGACGCTCGACAAGCTTGCGCGAGATGGCGTGACGCATCTCGCCATGGAAGCTTCGTCCCACGGCTTAGACCAGCGCAGGCTGGAGACCGTGCGCCTCAGCGCCGGGGCTTTCACGAATCTCACTCGCGATCATCTTGATTATCATCCCGACCTCGACGCCTATCTTGCAGCCAAGCTTCGTCTGTTCGAAGTTCTGCTTCAGCCCGGTCAGCCCGCCGTCATCGACGCTGACAGCGAAATCGCCCCACGGGTGATCGCGGCCTGCAAGGCGCGCGGCCTCCAGGTGTTCACCACCGGCGCCAAGGGCGGTTTGCTGGAGCTTGTTTCAGCGCAGCCGCGCCCAGCCTCAACGCTGCTGCAGGTCATTTGCAACGGTGAAAGCCATGAGATCGATCTGCCGCTCGCCGGCGCTTTCATGGCTTCGAACGCGCTTGTGGCCGCGGGCGTCTGCATCGCCACGGGATCGCCCGCCACTGCGGTGCTCAGGGCTCTGACACAATTGCAAGGCGCGCCAGGTCGTCTTGAGAAAGTCGGCGAGCGCGATGGCGCGCCTGTCTTCGTCGATTACGCGCATAAGCCCGACGCGCTCGAAAAGGCTTTGCTTGCGATGCGCCCACTTGCGTCAGGCCGCTTGATCGTGGTCTTCGGTTGTGGCGGCGACCGTGATGCGGGCAAGCGTCCGATCATGGGCGAAATCGCCGCGCGTTGCGCCGATGTGGTCATCGTGACCGATGATAATCCGCGCTCCGAAAATCCGGCCGCCATCCGGGCCGCCATATGCGCCGCCGCGCCCGGCGCACTTGATATCGCAGATCGTCGCGAGGCTATTGGCGCGGCCGTGCGGATGGCGCGCGCCGGCGATGTTCTGGTGATCGCCGGCAAGGGCCATGAAACAGGCCAGATCGTCGGCGATCAGGTCCTGCCTTTTTCCGATCATCAGGCGGTGCGCGCCGCGCTGGAGGATGCCGCATCATGAACCCGTCCCCCCTCTGGACTTCTCTTGGCATCGTATCGCCGCTCTATGCGCGCACGAACGGCATTCCGGCGAAGCCCATCACTGGCGTCTCCATCGATACGCGCACGCTCGCGCCCGGCGATCTCTTCTTCGCCATCAAGGGCGATAGTTCGGATGGGCACGATTATGTCGCCGCCGCCTTCGAAAACGGCGCAGCGGCCGCCGTTGTGGACGAAGCCCATGCTTCGGCGCTTTTCACGGCAGGCCCGCTTTATATCGTGCATGACACGCTAGCCGCCATGCAGTCGCTCGGCCATGCCGCGCGGGCGCGCACCAACGCCTCCATCGTCGCCGTCACAGGCTCCGTGGGCAAGACCAGCACCAAGGATGCGCTTGCGCTCGTTCTGTCAGCGCAAGGTCCGACCCATTCGTCGGTCGCCTCCTACAATAATCATTGGGGCGTGCCGCTGACCCTTTGCCGCATGCCGAAGGATACGCGTTTCGGCGTGCTTGAAATCGGCATGAACCATGCGGGCGAGATCACGCCGCTCGTGGAGATGGTTCGCCCGCACGTCGCGATCATCACCACCATCGCGCCGGTGCATCTGGAGCATTTCGAAAGCGTCGATGACATCGCCGACGCCAAAGCGGAAATCTTTTCGGGGCTGGAGCCTGACGGCGCCGTCATTCTCAATCTCGACATCAAGCAATATGCGCGTCTGCGCAAAGCGGCTGAAGATGCCGGCTTCACTCGCATTTATACATTCGGCTCGCGCAAGGGCGCCGACGCGCGTTTCGAAGACGCTGTCACAATCGCCGAAGGCACACGCGTGCAGGCCCGCATTCTGGGCCGTCGCTACACCTATACGGTTGGCGCTCCCGGCCGTCATATGGCGATGAATTCGCTCGCCGTGCTGCTCGCTGTCGAGGCGCTGGGCGGCAATCTCGATCAGGCTGCGGCGGATCTCTCCCGCTTCACGCCGCCTCCGGGCCGTGGCGAGCGCTCGTTCCTGCGCGGGCCTGCGGGTGAGTTCACCTTGGTCGACGAAAGCTACAACGCCAATCCCGCCTCCATGCGCGCGGCGCTCAGCCTTCTGCGCGAGACGCAGGTCGGCGGCAGGCGCATCGCCGTGCTTGGCGACATGCTGGAGCTTGGACCGCAAGCGGCCGATCTTCACGCTGATCTCGCCAGCGCAGTCGTCGACGCGGATGTCGATCTAGTTTTCGCGGCCGGCCCCTTGATGAAGCATCTTTATGATGCGCTGCCCGAAGCGATGCGCGGCGCCTGGGCGCCGACCTCCTCTGAAATCGAAGAGGCGCTGATCAGCGCCATCAACCGTTATGATATCGTGATGGTCAAGGGATCGAACGGCAGCCGTATGGGTCCCGTCGTCGCCAAGATCAAGAGCAGGTTCGCCATGCGCGATGCCGAACAGACCGCCGAGGGATGATGGAATGCTGACGTATCTTTCCGAATTTTCGGCCGTCTTCAGTCCGCTGAATTTGTTTCGCTACATCACCTTTCGCACCGCTGGCGCGACGGCCACGGCGCTCTTTTTCGTGTTCTTCTTTGGCCCCGGAATCATTTCGGCGTTGCGCCTGAAACAGGGCAAGGGCCAGCCCATTCGCGAGGATGGCCCTCAATCGCACCTGCTCACGAAGAAGGGCACGCCCACCATGGGCGGTTTGATGATCCTTTCCGGCATCATCGTCTCCACGCTGCTCTGGGCTAATCTGCGCAGCGCCTATGTCTGGATCGTGCTTTTCGTGACGCTGGGCTTCGGCGCCATCGGCTTTTATGACGACTACCTGAAGGTGACGAAGCAGAGCCACAAGGGATTCTCGGGCCGCGCGAGGCTTTCGGGAGAACTCGCCATTGCGGCGATCGCCTGTTACCTGATGATGTGCGCGAGCCTCGCTCCGCCTGCCGCTTCCGTTGCTGATTTCTTCACCGCGCTCGCAGCCCCTTTCCACGCCAGCGCCCCCGCAACGAAGCTCGCTGTGCCCTTTGTAAACGGCTTCCTGATGAACCTTGGCTGGTTCTTTCTGGGATTCGGTGCCTTTGTGATCGTAGCCGCCGGCAACGCCGTCAATCTCACGGATGGTCTCGATGGCCTCGCCATCGTTCCTTCCATGATCGCGGCGGGCGCTTTCGCCATCATCGCTTATCTTGCAGGCAATTCGATCTTCGCGTCTTATCTCGGCATCAACTATGTGGCGGGCACGGGCGAGCTTGCGATCGTTTGCGGCGCGCTCATCGGCGCGGGACTTGGCTTCCTGTGGTTTAATGCGCCGCCAGCGCAGATCTTCATGGGCGACACTGGTTCTCTTGCGCTTGGTGGTTTGCTTGGCTCTGTGGCGGTCGCGATCAAGCATGAGATCGTGCTTGTCATCGTCGGGGGGCTCTTCGTCGTTGAGGCGCTGTCCGTCATCGTTCAGGTGACGAGCTATAAGCTGACCGGCAAGCGCGTGTTCAAGATGGCGCCGATCCACCATCACTTTGAACAGCTCGGCTGGTCTGAGCCGCAGATCGTCGTGCGTTTCTGGATCATCTCTTTCGTTCTCGCCCTGATCGGGCTGGCAACACTCAAGGTGAGGTGATGACGCCAGCTTCGAGCTTTGCTGGACGCAAAGTCGCGCTCTTCGGCCTTGGGGGGTCGGGGCTCTCGACGGCGCGCGCGCTTATGGCGGGCGGGGCTCAAGTGGCGGCCTGGGACGATGGCGAGGCCTCGCGTCAGCGTGCATCCGCGCAGGGCGTCACGCTGGAAGATCTGAAGGGCGCTGATTGGGCGCAATTCGCGGCGCTCATTCTTGCGCCCGGTGTGCCGCTCACTCATCCTGCGCCGCACTGGACCGTCGAAAAGGCGAAGGCGGCGGGCGTCGAGATCATCGGTGATGTCGAGCTGTTTTGCCGAGAGCGCGCGCGTCTCGCGTCCGACGCGTCTTTTGTCGCCATCACCGGCTCGAACGGCAAATCGACCACGACGGCGCTCATCGCCCATATCCTGCGCGAAGCCGGGCATGACGTGCAGCTTGGCGGCAATATCGGCACGCCGATTCTTGATCTTGAGCCTCCTGGGCAGGGGCGCGTTCACGTCATTGAATGTTCGTCGTTCCAGATCGACCTGACGCCGAGCCTTAACGCCAGCGTCGGCGTGCTGTTGAATATCTCGCCCGATCATATCGATCGTCACGGAACGATCGAGAATTATGCGGCGGTCAAAGAACGCCTTGTCGCAAAGGCTGACCATGTAGTGATCGGCGTTGATGACGACTACTGCCGCGCCATGTTGCGCCGGTTGATTGGCGCGGGCAAACCGTTGACGCCGATTTCCCAAGCATCCACGAATCTTCTGGGCTGCACCCATTTTGCAGGGCAGGGCCTTCATCGCGCGCTTGCGCTTGGCGCGGGACGCAGCCTGATGGAGCCATTGGCGTCGCTCAAGGGCGCTCGTGCGCTGCGCGGCGCACATAATGGCCAGAACGCGGCGGCGGCTTTCAGCGCCTGCGAGGCGCTTGGCGTCGATCATGGCGCCATCTGCGCGGGCATGGCCAGCTTTCCGGGCCTGCCCCATCGCATGGAGGAGATCACGCGCCTCGGCTCCGTGCTCTTCGTCAACGATTCCAAGGCGACCAATGCGGACGCGGCTGAAAAGGCATTACTCTCCTACGATGATGTCTTCTGGATCATCGGCGGCAAGGCGAAGGAAGGCGGCATTGAGCCGCTGCGCCCGCTTTTCCATAAGGTGCGCAAGGCTTATCTCATCGGCTCCGCCAGCGAAGATTTCGCCGCTACATTGGGGAGCGCCGTCGCTCACGAACGTTGCGGCACGCTCGATGCCGCCATCGAACATGCAGTGCGTGACGCCATGGCTAGTAATGCGCGTGAGCCCGTCGTGCTGCTCTCGCCCGCCTGCGCCAGTTACGACCAATTCGCCAATTTCGAGGTGCGCGGAAACGCTTTTCGCGATCTCGCCGCAGCGCTTGTCGCGCGTCTGAAGCAAGTGTGAGGAGAAGCCATGGTCTCGCGCGCTGAACGTTCGCCTTTCGCCGACTGGTGGTGGACCGTCGACCGCTGGCTGCTCGCCTCGCTGGGCGGCCTGATGGTTCTTGGCCTCGTGCTGACGCTGGCTGGCTCTCCTCCTGTGGCGGAACGCCTTGGCCTCAGCACCTTTCACTTCGTCAACAGGCAGGTTGGATATCTAATTCCTGCTGCAATCCTGATGATAGCGACGTCTTTTCTTCCACCACGTCTCGTGCGTCGATCTGCGCTGCTTGTATTTTGCGGCGGCATCGCGCTCGTCATCGCAGCCATCATGTTTGGCGTAGAGGTGAAGGGCGCGCGGCGCTGGATCTTTGGCATTCAGCCGTCTGAATTCGTGAAGCCGGCCTTCGTCGTTCTCGCAGCCTGGGCCTTTTCGGAGGGCGCACGTCGGCGGGATGTGCCGGCTAATATCCTCGCGCTGCTTTTGTTGCCCGCCACCATCGTGCCGCTCATCCTGCAGCCCGATTTCGGTCAGACAATGCTGATCTCGCTTGTCTGGGCGGCGCTCTTCTTCATGGCTGGCCTGCACTGGTTTTGGGTCGCTGGAATTGGAGGGGTCGGCGCCTCGGGGGTTTTGCTCGCCTATAAATTCGTGCCCCACGTGCGCCTGCGCATCGAGAAGTTCATCGATCCGGCTTCGGGCGTCGGCGCCAGCGACACGTTCCAGGTCGACACCGCAATGGAGAGCTTCATCTCGGGCGGTTGGCTCGGCAAGGGGCCAGGCGAGGGCACGTTGAAGCGCATCCTGCCGGACAGTCACACCGACTTCATCTTCGCCGTCACGGGCGAGGAGTTTGGCGTGCTCTTCTGCATCGGCATCGTCTGCCTCTTCGCTTTCATCGTGTTGCGCGTGCTGTGGCTCGCCTCCAAGAATGAAGATCCCTTCTGCCGTTTCGCATCAGCCGGGCTCGTGATGCTCTTTGGCCTGCAGAGCGCCATCAACATGGCGGTTAATGTGCATCTTATGCCGGCGAAGGGCATGACGCTGCCCTTCATCTCCTACGGCGGTTCGTCGCTCATTTCGCTCGCGCTAGGCATGGGTTTCCTCATCGCCGTCACAAGGCGCAGGCCGAAGTCTCAGATCATCGGGCGAGTCACTGAATGAGCGATCAGCCCATCCTTTTGGCGGCCGGCGGCACTGGCGGTCATCTCTTTCCTGCGGAATCCCTCGCCGTGGCCTTGGCGCGTCGCGGCTTTCCTGTTGAGCTTGTCACTGATGACCGCGCCATCCGCTATGGCGGCGCCTTTCCCGCGCGCTCCATTCACACCATTGATTCAGCGACGCCGCGCGGTGGTTCGCTCATCGCCAAGGGCCTTGCGGCTCTGACGCTTCTGCGCGGCACGATCAGCGCGCTGTCGTTGTTGCGCCAGTTGCGGCCCCAATGCGTCGTGGGCTTTGGCGGCTATCCCACCGTGCCGCCGCTTGTCGCTGCGGCGATGCTGCGCATTCCCTCTGTGATCCATGACCAGAACGCCGTGCTGGGCAAGGCCAATCGTTTTCTCGCGTCGAGCGTCAACGCCATCGGTTCGGGCTTTCCTACGCTCGGCGGCGTGCCGCAGAGCCTGCGCGGGCGCGTGACCTGCACCGGAAACCCCGTGCGCCCCATGGTCATCGAAGCCTCGAAGGTTCCTTATCCTGATTTCGCAGACGATCGGTTTCGCCTTCTCGTGACGGGCGGTTCGCAGGGCGCGAAAGTCATGTCCGACGTCGTGCCTGCCGCCATCGCCTTGCTTGACGTCTCTCAGCGCGCCCGCCTCGTTGTCGTGCAGCAGGCCCGCGGCGAAGATGAGATCAGGGTGCGCGAGACCTATCAGGAGCTTGGCGTCAACGCAGAGGTCGCGCCCTTCTTCTCCGATCTGCCCATGCGCATCGCTGGCGCGCATCTTGTCATCGCGCGCTCCGGCGCCTCCACTGTTTCCGAACTTGCTGTGATCGGACGACCCAGCATTCTCGTGCCATTTCCTTTTGCGCTCGATCAGGATCAGGCGGCGAACGCCCAGCATCTTGCAGCCACTGGCGCAGCGCAGGTGATCGTGCAGAAGGACTTCACGCCCGAATGGCTGGCCGATCGCCTCACGCAGGCTTTCGTCGATCATCCGGGCCTTATCAATCAGGCGCAGGCGGCGAAAAGCGCGGGCGCGCCAGACGCCGCAGAACGCCTTGCCGATCTCGTCCTTGACACCATTCAACGCGCCCGCAAACCGGAGACGGCGGCATGAAACTTCCGCGTGAGCTAGGCCCCATCCATTTCGTCGGCATCGGCGGCATCGGCATGTCCGGCATCGCCGAAGTTCTGCTCAATCTCGGTTATGAGGTGCAGGGGTCTGACGCCTCCGACAGCGCCAATGTGAAGCGCCTGCGCGAAAAGGGCGCGACTGTCTTCATCGGCCATGACGCCGCCAATCTCGGCAAGGCCGCCGTCGTCGTCGTCTCGACCGCCATCCGCCGCGACAATGTCGAGCTTGCGGGCGCGCGCGAGCGGCGCTTGCCTGTGGTGCGTCGCGCCGAAATGCTCGCCGAACTCATGCGCCTTAAGCAGTGCATCGCCATTGCGGGCACCCATGGCAAGACCACGACGACCTCTATGGTCGCGACCCTGCTCGACAAGGGCGGGTTCGATCCCACCGTCATCAATGGCGGCATCATCAACGCCTATGGCACTAACGCACGCCTTGGCGAAGGCGACTGGATGGTTGTTGAGGCGGATGAAAGCGACGGCACCTTCCTCAAGTTGCCCGCCGATATCGCCATCGTCACCAATATCGACCCCGAGCATCTCGACCACTTCAAGACCTTCGACGCCGTGAAGGACGCCTTCCGCACATTGGTGGAGAACCTCCCCTTCTATGGCTTTGCGGTCATGTGCCTCGATCATCCCACTGTGCAGGAGCTTGTGGGCCGCATCGAGGATCGGCGCGTCATCACCTACGGTGAAAACCCGCAGGCGGATGTTCGTCTGCTCGATGTTGAGCTGGCGGGCGGCGTGTGTCGCTTCAATGTGCTGATCCGCGACCGCAAGACCTCGCGCGCCACCTATCTGGAAAATGTCGTGCTGCCCATGCCGGGCCATCACAACGCCCTCAACGCCACTGCGGCCATTGCGGTGGCCTATGAGCTTGGCATGCCGGTTGAGGCGATCCGCGCGGGGCTTGCGACCTTCGGCGGCGTCAAGCGCCGGTTCACCCGCACCGGCGACTGGAACGGCGCCATGATCTTCGACGACTATGGCCACCATCCCGTCGAGATCGCCGCCGTCTTGCGCGCCGCGCGCGCCTCGACGCGCGGGCAGGTCATCGCCGTGGTGCAGCCCCATCGCTACACGCGCCTGCAGGGTCTCTTCGAACAGTTCGCCAGCTGCTTCAATGATGCGGACGCCGTCATCGTGGCTGACGTCTATGCGGCAGGCGAAAAGCCTATCGAGGGCGTCGATCGCGCCCATCTCGTCTCCGCCATCAAGGCCCATGGCCATCGCCACGCGATCGGTCTGGAATCGCCAGAAGCTCTGCCCGCCATCGTGCGCGATCTCGCCCAGCCCGGCGATTATGTCGTCTGCCTCGGCGCCGGCAACATCACGCAATGGGCCTATGCGCTGCCTGAACAACTGGCGGCGGGAGGCCAGCGTTGAGCTTTCCCGACCTAAGCGCTCGTCTTCTGCCCGAAATGCCGGAATTGCGTGGGCGTCTTGAAGTCAATCAGCCGCTCGCGCCCTATACATGGTTTCGCGTGGGCGGGCCGGCGCAGCTTCTTTTCTCGCCTGCTGATGAAAGCGACCTCGCCTATTTCCTCGCCCGCTTGCCGCGCGACATTCCGGTCACGGTGATTGGGCTCGGCTCCAACCTCATCGTGCGCGATGGGGGCGTTCCGGGCGTGGTGATCCGCCTCGGCGGCAAGGGCTTTGGTGAAATCGAAATCCTTCCTGGCCAGCGCCTGCGGGTAGGAACCGCGGTTCCCGACATGAAGGTTGCGCGCGCGGCGGCGGACGCCGGGCTCGACGGCCTCGCTTTCCTGCGCGGAATTCCCGGCTCCATCGGCGGCGCCCTGCGCATGAACGCTGGCGCCCATGGCGGCGAGACGACCGACGTTCTGATCGAGGCGCGGGGCGTTGATCGCTCGGGCGCCATCCGCACCTTCACCCATGACGACATGGGCTTCTCGTACCGCCACAGCGAGGCGCCCGAAGACGTCATCTTCACCAGCGCCCTGTTTCAGGGCAGGCCCGGCGATCCCGACGCCATCAAGGCCGAGATGGACCGAATCACCACCGCCCGGGAGGCCTCCCAGCCGATCCGCGAGAAGACCGGCGGCTCCACTTTCGCCAATCCCAAGCCGCAGAGCGCATGGAAGGTCATCGACGCCGCAGGCTGCCGTGGGCTCGTCATGGGCGATGCGCAGGTGAGCGAGATGCACTGCAACTTTCTCATCAATCGTGGGCAGGCCACCGCCGCCGACATCGAGGGGCTTGGCGAAGAGGTTCGCCGCCGGGTGCGCGCTGATAGCGGCGTCGAGCTGCGCTGGGAGATCCGGCGCATCGGAATTGCAGGTTAATTTGGCCCTCTGGGCCGCTACGGGGCTGAATCATGACCAAGCATGTCGCCGTTCTCATGGGGGGCTGGTCCTCCGAGCGTGAGGTTTCGCTGCGCTCGGGGGAGGCCTGCGCCAAGGCGCTTGAGGGCGAGGGCTTCCGCGTCACCCGCGTCGACGTCACCCGCGACATCGGGCGTGTGCTGTCCGATCTGAAGCCGGATGCGGCCTTGAACGCCCTGCACGGGCCTGCGGGCGAGGATGGCACGATTCAGGGCGTTCTGGAGGTGCTGCGCATCCCCTACACCCATTCAGGCGTGCTCGCCTCGGCGCTCGCCATGAACAAGCAGATGGCGAAGACGGTCATGGCTGCGGCCGGAATTCCGGTTCCCGAGGGCAAGGTGGTGCATCGGCTGGAGGCCGCGCGCGCCCATGTCCTGCCGCCCCCCTATGTGCTCAAGCCCATCGCGGAAGGCTCTTCCTACGGCGTTTTCATCGTCAAGGAGGGGGATGCGACCCCGCCAGCGGCTCTTGCGGCGGCTGACTGGGCCTATGGCGACCATCTGCTGGCGGAGCCCTTCGTCGCCGGGCGAGAGCTCACCTGCGCAGTCATGGGAGACCGTGCGCTCGACGTCATCGACATTCGGGCTGCCGACGGCGGCTGGTACGATTACACCGCGAAATATTCAAAAGGTGGGTCAATTCACATCCTTCCGGCAGAACTTAAAGGAAATATTTACCATCTGGTCCAAGAGTTGGCTCTCAGGGCGCATAAGGCGCTCGGATGTCGGGGCGTGAGTCGCGCCGACTTCCGGTATGACGATCGACCCGACGGATCCGGGGCGTTGGTGGTGCTGGAAGTCAATACTCAGCCCGGCATGACCGAGACCTCTCTTGTGCCCGAAATGGCGGCATTTGCCGGGCTTTCGTTTGGTGGGTTGGTTAGATGGATGGTGGAAGACGCCTCCTGCGATCGTTGAAAGGGCCCTTGACCGGGCAGCCTTTCGCGCGCCCGGCTTTCGCCGGCATGCAGGATGACGCGCGCCCCGGCTCCAGAGGCGCCGCCCTCTCTTCTTATTCCGCTTTCGCTCCGCGCCCGGCGGCAGCCGGCCGCCGCCGCGCCGGCCCCGTTCGTCCCGCCCTTATGGGCCGCCTTCTACGCGCGCGCGTGACCGGCTTTGCGCTCGCCATGCTCTTTTTGGGCGGCGTCGGCCTCTATGGGGCGGTGCGCGGCGGGCAGTATGACGAATTCGTCGCCGCCAACGGTTCCCCGGCCGACACGGTCGCCAAAGCGCTGGGGTTTGGTCTCGACGCCATCACCATCGTCGGCTCGCGCGGTCTTTACGAGACTGAAGTGCTCTCGATGGCCGGGATCAGCGAACGCAATTCTCTGCCCTTCCTCGACATCGCCGAGGTTCGCGACCGCTTGCGCGAAATTCCGCTCATCAAGGATGTGAGCGTCCGCAAGCTCTATCCGGATCGGCTGCTGATCGAGATCATCGAGCGCGAGCCTTTCGCCATTTGGCAGAAGGACGGCAAGCTGCTTGTGGTCGCGACCGATGGGACGCCTATTCAGGAACTGCAGGACCAACGCTTCACCGATCTGCCTTTCGTTGTGGGGCAGGGGGCGAATGCTCGCGTCGGCGAATTCCTTAAAATTCTCGACAGCGCGGGCGATCTTCGTTCGCGCATTCGGGCGGGCATTCTGGTTGGCGAACGCCGCTGGACCCTGAAGATGACGACGGGCCTTGATGTGAAGCTTCCGGAAAATGATCCGGAGGGCGCCATCGCCCGGTTCGCGCGCATCGCGTCAGAATCTCGCCTGCTCGACAAGGATCTCGTTTCCATTGACCTGCGTGTGCCCGGGCGTATGTACGCTCGCCTGACCGAGGAGGCCGCCGCCGTGCGGGCCGAGGCTTTCGCGCGCTTCAAGAAGAAGGGCGGGCAGACATGACCACACGTTGCTTCACCCCTCGCATGAAGCCGCTCTCGGCGCGCAAGACGACCATCCTTTCGGTTCTCGACGTCGGCACCTCCAAGGTCGCCTGCCTGATTGCGCGCCTGATGCCGGCCGAGCCTTCGGATATGCTGCGCGGGCGCACCCATCGCTGCCGCATTCTTGGCATCGGCCATCAGCGTTCGCGCGGCATGAAGGGCGGCGCGGTCGTCGACATGGAGGAGGCGGAGCAGGCGATCCGCCTCGCCGTCGACGCAGCCGAGCGCATGGCTCGCGTGCAGGTCGAAAGCGTCATCGTCAATGTGACGGGCGGCCGACTCGGCTCCAATCTTTTCAGCGGCAGCGTCCGTCTTGGCGGCAAGCCCGTGACCGAATACGACACCCAGCGCGTGCTGGAGGCTGCGGCCGCCAACACGGCCCAGCAGGGCCGCGCCGTGCTGCATTCTCTCCCCAATGGTTTTGCTGTGGACTCGACCACAGGCATCCGCGACCCCAAGGGCATGATGGGCGACGAGCTGCGCGCCACCATGCACGCCGTTTCCTGCGACGGAGCGGCGGCGCGCAATCTGATGCTGGCCGTCGAGCGCTGCCACCTGAATGTGGAAGCCATCGTCGCCACCCCCTACGCCTCGAGCCTTTCCGCCCTTGTCGATGACGAGGCCGAGCTGGGTTCGGCGCTGGTTGATTTTGGCGGCGGCACGACCACGATCGGCGTTTTCGCCAACGGTCGCCTGACCCATGTCGATGGTTTCGCCGTCGGCGGCAACCACGTCACCATGGACATCGCGCGCGGGCTCACGATCCGCCTCAGCGACGCCGAACGGCTCAAGACTCTTTATGGCGCCTGCATGTCCGCCGCGTCAGATGATCGTGAGACGATCTCGGTGACTGCGGTGGGCGATGATGGCGATCATGCGCATCATATTCCGAAGTCCCACCTCGTGCGCATCATCAAGCCGCGCGTCGAGGAGATTCTCGAACTCGTGCGCGATCGCCTGAAGGCGGCGGGCTTTGGTCCGCAGGCGGGCCGCAAGCTCATCCTCACGGGCGGCGCGAGCCAGCTCACGGGCCTGCCGGAAGCGGCGCGCCAGATCATTTCTTCGCAGGTCCGCGTCGGGCGTCCGCTCGGCATTCAGGGCCTGCCAGAATCAGCTAAGAACCCTGCTTTCGCCGCAGCGGTCGGATTGCTCGTTTACCCGCAGGTTGCGGGCATCGAACATTTCGAACCGCGTCGGCACATGAGCGGCTACGCGGCGACCGGCACGGATGGCTACATCACCCGCGTCGGCCGTTGGCTGAAGGAAAGCTTTTAACAACCGCCGCCGGCGTTGGGCATGAGCCCTGCGCCGTCGGACATGAACCGTATCCAGTCCTGCGAAAACGTCGAGAGGCCAGACGATGACGATCAATTTCCAAGCTCCCGAACTCAGGGAACTCAAGCCCCGCATCATGGTGTGCGGCGTTGGCGGCGCAGGTTGCAACGCGGTCAACAACATGATCATGTCCGGCCTGACCGGGGTGGACTTCATCGTCGCCAACACCGACGCTCAGGCGCTCGCCACCTCGCGCGCCGAACGCATCATCCAGATGGGTCTGCAGGTCACTGAAGGTCTTGGCGCCGGCGCGCAGCCTGAAGTCGGCCGCGCCGCTGCTGAAGAGACCATCGAAGAGATCCGGGATCACCTGATGGGCGCTCACATGTGCTTCGTCACCGCCGGCATGGGCGGCGGAACTGGCACGGGCGCTGCTCCCGTCATCGCTCGCGTCGCGCGCGAAATGGGCATCCTGACCGTCGGCGTCGTCACCAAGCCTTTCCACTTCGAGGGCATGCGCAGGATGCGCCTCGCTGAGGCTGGCATCAATGAGCTGACCAAGGCCGTCGATACGCTCATCGTGATCCCGAACCAGAACCTGTTCCGCATCGCCAATGAGAAGACGACCTTCGCGGACGCCTTCGCCATGGCCGATCAGGTGCTCTACTCGGGCGTCGCCTCCATCACCGACCTCATGGTCAAGCAGGGCCTCGTCAACCTCGACTTCGCCGACGTCCGCTCGATCA
>CANGOK010000017.1 GCA_947455285.1 Beijerinckiaceae bacterium
GATCCTGACTTCATCAAGGAGGCGGAAGCCGGCAATTTCGAAGTCGACCCCGTAGACGGCCCGCGCATGCAGAAGATCGCCGAAGAGCTGATCGCGCTCCCGGCTTCCGTGAAGGCGCGGGCGCGGCCGTTGATTGAGTAAATTCACGCGCCTGCGCCACGCGGGTTTCACGCCGACCTTCTCTGCCCTCGTCGTCAGAGACTCCGGCGCGCGGTTCAGAGCGCCGGCGTGTCGTGATGGTGGTGATGACCATCGTCGCCGTGGCTGTGGTGGCTGGCGTCGCTTCGGATCGGGACGAGGTTTATCTGGCCGAAGCGCACGCCCTTTTCGGCGATCATCTTTTCGGAGATCTGGCGCACCCGCTCCGTGGGGCCGCGGAAAAGGGTCACTTCCATGCAGTGGCGATGGTCGAGGCGCGTGCGCATGGAGCTGATGTTGATGTCGTGATGCTCATGCTGGGCGCGCTCCAACCGCTGCGCCAGATCACGGCCGTCGTAATCGTAGACATAGGAAACGGCCGCCACGCAGTTGCGCGTCGTCACGCTGGTCGACTTGGAGCGCACCAGCGCGTCGCGCACGAGGTCGCGCATGGCCTCGGAGCGGTTGGAATAGCCATTCTTCAGCATGAAGGCGTCGATCTCTTCCGCCATGGCGTCGTCGAGGCTGATGGTGAGGCGTTGCAAGGTCTAATCCTCAGAAAGGTTGCTGGCCCTCGAAAAGGTTGTGCCGCCAGTGTAGCAGGCTGGGGCGCTTGCGCAAAAAAGCGCGGCCCTCGCGAGCCGCGCTTTCCTGTCGCCAGAAAGGCGAATGACCTCAGTCGGTCTTGCGATCCTCGATCGTGGAGCGCGCGCTGCGCTCTTCGCCGGGGTTCACATGCACGTCGATGACGACCACGCGGCCTTCGTTGAAGGCGGCGACGCCCTTGGCCAGAGCCGCCTGCAGCTCCGTCACGCTCTTCACAGGGCCGATGCCGACCGCGCCATAGCTGGTGCAAAGGCCCGCGATGTCGACTTCCGGATCCGCGATGCGCTGGCCGATCCAGCGGTTGCCAACGGGGCGGTTGCGGCGACGAGCGACCGTCTCCTGATGCAACTCGTCGTTGAAATAGGAGCGGTTGTTGTTGATGATGATCATCAGCGGGATCTTGGCGTGGACCGCGCTCCAGACGGCGCTGACGCCCATCAGGAAGTCGCCGTCGCCCAGAACCGCCACGGTCTGGCGGCCACGGGTGTGCATGGCGAGCGCCACGCCGACCGCAATGCCCGCGCCGGAACCGATGCCGCCGCCGCCGTCCTTGCCGGTATAGGCCTGCGGATCGTGGAAGGGCCACAGATCGCAGTTCCAGCCACGGCACAGACCGCCGAGCGTCACCTTGTCCGGGTCAGGGAAGGAGGCGCGCAGCATGGTTCCGATCTTGTCCATGGTCACGCGCTCGGGATCGCCAGCGGGCTTCGCCTTCTTCTCGAGCTTGCCGCGCCAGGGATCCTTCTTGCCCGCAGGCAGGGCTTCGAGCAGGTCGTCAACGACCGACTCGGTGGTCGCCGCCATGAAGACGTCGATCTGCGCCAGCGACATGTGGTTGGCGTGGGCGCCATTGTGCAGCGTCTGGTCGAGGCTGTTGGCGATGACGCGGGCGGGAGCAGCCGGGCTACCCTTGAGCGCGCCGACAGCGCCGCCGAGATCCACCCAATCAAGCGACAGGATCACGTCCGCTTCCGCGACGATGGCGCGGGTGGCAGGGTTGAACTGGTTGAAGGGCTCGGTGACGTGAGCCGGGTGATCGGTCGGGAAGACCGCGCGCAGCTTCAGGTCGGACATGACGATGGCGCCGAGACGCTCGACGAGGTCGATGCGCTTCTTCCAGCCTTCCATGGAGACGTCGCAGCGGCCCATCAGCACCAGCGGACGCTTGGCGCCCTTGAGCAGAGCAACAGCCTTGGCGATGGATTCCTTCGCCGGGCGCGGCGAGGCCGGCGGCTGATAACGATCGAGATCGGGGAAAACGACCTCGTGATCAAGCGAAGCTTCCTGCAGACCCGCGTCCAGCGTGATGAAGACGGGGGCCGGCGGATCGGCGCGGGTGAGCAGGTTGGCGCGGACCATGTCGGAGATCAACGCGTCGGGGGAGCTCGGCTGCGCGTCCCACTTCACGATGTCGCGGACCATGCCGCCCTGATCGGTGGTCGAGTGAATCCAATCGATCCAGGGGCGACGCTGGGAGGAATCCACGGGGCCGGTCGCGCCAAGCACGAACATGGGCACGCGGTCGCAATAGGCGTTGTAGAGCGACATCATGCCGTGCATGAGGCCGACGTTGGAGTGCAGCACGCAGGCCATGGGCTCGCCGGTCGCCTTGGCGTAGCCATGGGCGATGGCGACCGAGTGGTCTTCGTGCTGGCAGAGCACCATGCCGGGATCTTCGTTGCCCAGATGGTTCACGATGGAATCATGCAGCCCGCGATAGCTCGCGCCGGGGTTGAGGCTGATATAGGGAAAGCCGAAACGGCGCAGCATCTGCGCGGCGACATCGCTGCCCCAACCAACGGTCGGATCTGGTTTACCTTCGGGCTTGTCGAATTCCATGGTCGTCCTCTCTTGGAATGGTTTGACGTGATTGTGTTTCAGGACAGGCGATCATCGCCGGGATGAATGGGGCGCGAAAAGCAGACGTGGCCCGAGTCGAGCGACGGTCGAAATTGGTGAGCGTCTGCGAAATTATTCGCCATTCCCGCGTCATTCTCCCCCCACGCTTGACGCTTCCGGCGCCGGATTGATCCGGCTGGCGCGCCTGAACGTCGATCATGATCTGCCCTGAGGCCGCGCGCACTATGGCGAGCGTGAGCTATGAAAGCAAGGTCCGCGCTTCCAGCCCTTGCTTGACCCCGCCATGGGCCTTGCCCCATAAATTGAGGACAAGACGCGAAAAGATCATCAAGGGAGATCCACCATGGCAGTGGCCGCAATCGCCGAATCCTCGCAGGGCCTGCACGACTCGATCGACGCCCAGGTCAAGCACGGCGTTCCCACCTTCTTCAAACTGGAAGCGCAGCTGCCGACGCAGGGCCGGACCAATATTCCGCTTGCGGCTTCGGAATCCATGTGGGTGGTGCTGAAAACCTATGCGACCGGCGGCGAAAATGAACTGCATGCCCATCCCCATGAAGACCACACTTTCGTGATCCTGCAGGGCGCCGCGAAATTCTACGGCCCCAACAAGGAAGAGCGCATCGCCCATGCCGGTGAAGGCGTGCTGCTGCCGCACGGCACCTTCTACTGGTTCCATGTGACCAGCGAAGATCCGCTTGTGATGCTGCGTATAGGCGCCTCCGCAGGCGAGGGCGACCGTTTCGGGCGCATCGACATCAACGGCGGCGTGATGCAGGGCGACGACCCCGCAAACAAGCAGGTTCCGCTGATGCTCTCGGACCGCTGGTACGGCCGCAGCTGACAGCGTTGCGCCGTCTGCTTGTTGCGGCTCGCGCGAGGGATGGTGTATCACTGACGTCAACAGCGGCGCGCTGACGCCCGCTCTAAACAAACTATTGGGAGGACTCTATGACTGATGATGTGATTCAGCTTGAAAATGTGAAGATCGAACGCGATGGCCGCACGACCTTCGTGATCTTGAACCGTCCGGAGAAGCGCAACGCCATGAGCCCGCAGCTGCACATGGACATGTGCGAGGCGCTGGACTGGGCCGAGGAAGACGAACAGACCCAGGTCGTCGTCATCACGGGCGCTGGCGGCAACTTCTGCGCGGGTCAGGATCTCAAGCTCTATTTCCGCGGCACGGAAGACAATCCGCGCCTGCGCGCACGCGCTCGTCGCGCCGCCCATTCGTGGCGCTGGGACAAGCTCTCGCGTTTCCCCAAGGCAACCATCGCCATGGTGCATGGCTATTGCTTCGGCGGCGGCTTCACCCCCGTCATCGCCTGCGATTTCGCCATCGCTGCTGAAGACGCGACCTTTGGTCTTTCGGAAGTCAACTGGGGCATCATTCCCGGCGGTCTCGTGGCCTGGGCCGTGACGCAGGTGATGAACTATCGCGACGCGATCTACTATTCCGTCACCGGCGACCGCTTCAGCGGCAAGGAAGCGGCGGACATGAAGTTCGTCAACAAGTCCGTGCCCGTGGCCGACCTGCGCGCAACCGTCATGGAGCTGGCGCGAAAGCTCGAGGCCAAGAGCCCCGCCGCCGTCCGCTACACCAAGGAAGCGGTGCGCTCGGTGCGCGGCATGTCGCAGGATCAGGCCATGGACTACCTGAACTGCAAGAGCGACGCGCTCAAGCACATGGATCCGGAAGGCGGCCGCGCCAAGGCCATGAAGATGTTCCTTGACGACAAGGTCTTCAAGCCGGGTCTTGGCGAATTCAAGCGCGACTGATCGCACAAATGACGAAAGACGCGGCGGGGCTCACCGCCGCGCATTCGTGGAGGACTCCCATGCGAGTTTGCGCGCGCGGCCTCGTAGCCGCGTTTACACTCTCGGTTCTGGCGGCTTTATCACCCGCGCAGGCGCTCGATCAGGCTTTGATCGACGCTGCGAAGAAAGAGGGGCGCGTGGTCTGGTACACGACCCAGATCGTGAACCAGTTCGCACGCCCGGCTGCGGAGGCTTTCGAAAAGAAATATGGCATCCGCGTGGATTATATTCGCGCGGATTCCAACGAAGTCGCCCTGCGCATCCTCAACGAGGGGCGGGCGGGCAAGGTGCAGGCCGATGTCTTCGACGGCACGGCGGCGGTGGCGAGCCTCAAGAAGGAAAATCTCGTTCTGCAATGGACGCCCGAAGGCGCCAAACGCCTGCCCGCAAATGCGGTCGATGAAGCAGGCTACTGGGTCGCAACGAATCTCTATGTTCTGACGCCCGGCTACAATACCGATCTCGTTCCAAAGGGCGCAGCGCCAAAGAACTTCGAGGATCTGCTCGACCCGCGCTGGAAGGGCAAGATCGTCTGGAACACGGCCTCGGCGCCTTCGGCTGCGGGCGGTTTCATCGGCGTCGTGCTCACCTCTATGGGCGAGGAAAAGGGCCGCGCCTATTTGAAGGAATTGGCGAAGCAGAATGTCGCCGGCATTCAAGTCGCCGCCCGTCAGGTGCTCGATCAGGTCATCGCCGGCGAATACGCCATTGCGCTGAACATCTTCAACAACCATGCGGTCATCAGCGCCTCAAAGGGCGCGCCTTCGGCATGGATTCCAATGAACCCGGCCATGGCGGTGCTCTCGGTCATTTCAGTGACGAAGGACGCCGCGCATACCAATGCGGGCAAACTGTTCCTCGAATTCCTCGTCTCCGAGGAAGGGCAGAAGCTGTATCGCGACGCCGATTACATGCCCATCGATCCTGCGGTACAGGCGCGCGATCCGTCTCTGCGGCCTGACAGCGAGCGCTTCAAGGCGATCACCTTCACGCCCGAGCAGATCGAGACGAACATGCCGAAATGGGCGGGAATCTTCCGCGAAAATTTCAGGTGAGAATTCTATGCCCTCCGATGCGGTCGTGAAATCAGAGCCGAGCGCCCCTGCCGGGAGCAAGCTCTTCGCCCATGGCGACAAGCGCTGGTTCTCCGCAGTGGTCGGCCTCGTGTTGGCGATACTGGTTCTGCCGCCGCTGCTTTTCCTCATCGAAGGCGCCATCACCGTCACCGAACCCGGCGGCGCCTGGCATTTCAGCCTTCATCGCTTCGGCGCGATCGTCGGCCAGCGCGGCTTTTTGCAGAGCACCGCCAATTCCTTTATCTTCTCGCTGGGCAGCGCTGTCTTCGCGCTTGTTCTGGGCGGCGTTATGGCTTGGCTGGTGGAGCGCACCAATACGCCGCTGAAGCCCCTCGCCTATCTGACCACGATTATCTCCATGGGCACGCCCTATGTGCTTTATGTGAGCGCCTGGCTGCTGCTGCTGGCGAAGTCCGGTCCGATCAACAGTTGGTATCGCCAGTTCACCGGCACGACTGATCTTCTGATCAATGTCTATGGCCTTGGCGGCATGATCCTGATCGAGGGCCTGCTGTGGTCGCCGCTCGTCTTCCTGCTGCTCGGCGCGACGCTCCGCAATTTCAATCCCGAGCTTGAAGAGGCTGCGCGCATGGCGGGCGCGGGGCCTTTCGCGACCATCAGGCGCATCACCCTGCGCCTGTCGCTGCCTTCCATTCTGGCGCTCGCGATGCTCGTCTTCATCCGCGCGCTTGAAGCTTTTGAAGTGCCTGCGCTGGTTGGCCTGCCCGGCCGCGTACATGTGCTGACGACGGACATCTACGACACCATGCATCTGAGCATGCCGCCTGATCTTGGTTCGGCCAGCGCGCTCTCCTGCATGTTGCTCGTGCTGGTTTCGGCGCTGCTCTATTTTTACGGACGCCTGACCCGAAACGCCGAACGCTTCGCAACCATCACGGGCAAGAACTTCAAGCCCGCGCAGCTTGATCTCGGGGTCTGGCGCTATCCTGCCGCAGCACTGCTGGTGGTGAATTTCGTGCTGCTGCTGGTTCTGCCGCTGATCATCCTGATCTGGGCCTCGCTACTGCCCTTTTACCAGAGCTTCAGCTGGGCTGCTTTCGCGCGCATCACGCCCGACAACTATAAAAACGTGCTGAGTTCGTCGCGCTATATCGCCCTGCTCACCAACACCTTCATTATTGCGCTGGTCACCGCAACGGCCGTCATGCTGATCGCCAGCTTCGCCGCATGGCTCAGCGTGCGCAAGGCGCCGGGCGCCGCACTGCTTGATCAGCTCGCCACGACCCCGCTCGTCTTCCCCGGCATCGTGCTGGGCGTGGGCGTGATGCAGCTCTTCCTCACCGTGCCCGTCGGCGTCTACGGTACGATCTGGATCATCGTCTGGGCCTTCTGCATCAATTACATGCCCTATGGCGTTCGCTATTCCTTCGCCGGCATGTTGCAGGTGCATCGCGAACTCGAAGAGGCCGCCGCCGTTTCGGGCGCCTCGTCGGTGACCGGCTTCCGCCGCGTGGTGATCCCGCTGCTCTCGCCCTCGCTGATCGCGGGCTGGCTGTTCATCTTCCTTCTGGCGACCCGCGTGCTGTCCCTGCCGGTCCTGCTCTCAGGCCCAAGCTCCCAGACCATGGCTGTGGCCATGTTCGACCTCTGGGGCAACGGGCAAGGGCCGGAATTGGCGGCGCTCGGCCTCCTTTGGAGCGTCGCCATGACCTGCATCGCGCTCATTTTCTACTTTATCGCCCGCCGGTCGGGCGTCGGCCTGCAAGGACAGGGCTGAACGCTGGACCTTTGCGGCGGTCGTGGGTAGGAGTTGGGCTTCACAGTCCCCACGCCTAGGAGGTCGCCGTCTTGGCAGTCGAGCGCCGCGTCATCGTTCCACTGATCGTGGCCTGCGCCCTGTTCATGCAGAATCTCGACTCGACTGCGCTGGCGACCGCCCTGCCAGCCATCGCCGACTCACTGCACGAATCCCCGGTTCGGCTGCATCTGGTGATCACCTCCTTCATGCTCTCGCTGGCGGCCTTCCTCCCGGTGAGCGGCTGGGTGGCGGACAGGTTCGGCGCAAGGACCATCTTCCGCCTCGCCATCATCATCTTCACCAGCGCGTCCATCGCCTGCGGACTGACCGACAGTTTCGAGATGCTGATGCTGGCCCGCGTGGTGCAGGGCGCGGGCGGGGCGCTGATGGTGCCGGTGGGGCGCCTGATCCTCGTGCGCTCCGTCGCGAAATCCGAACTCATCTCGGCCATGGCGCTGATGGGAATGCCAGCCCTTATCGGGCCGATCATTGGCCCGCTGCTCGCGGGCGTGCTGATCACGGTCGCCTCCTGGCGCTGGATCTTCTGGGTGAACGTGCCCATCGGCATCCTGGGCATCGTTCTCGTCAGCATCTTCATCGAAGACGTGCGCGAACCCGATGTGAAGCGCTTCGACTGGCGTGGCTTTGGCCTTTCGAGCCTTGGCCTGTGCGGCACCCTCTTTGGCCTCGACGCCCTCACCACCCATCACAAGGCGGACCCCGTCGCCATCGCCGCGGTCACGGCGGGGCTCATCGCCATGGTCCTCTATGTCTTTCACGCGAGACGCGTGGACAATCCGATCCTCGACCTCAAACTGCTGAAATTCCCCACCCTGCGCGTCAGCGTGACAGGCGGCTCGCTCTTCCGCATCGGGGTCGGCGCGGTCCCCTTCCTTCTGCCGCTGATGATGCAGCAGGGTTTCGGCTATACGCCCATCGAATCGGGGGCGATCACCTTCGTTTCGGCGGCCGGCTCATTCGGGATGCGCACCATGGCGAAGCAGGTTCTGCGGCGGTTCGGATTCCGCAAAGTCATGGTTTGGAACACGCTCATCGCCAGCTTTTTCATGCTGGCCTGCGGGCTGTTCACCCCCGATTCCAGCCGCGCCTTCATGATGTCGATCATCTTCCTTGGCGGCGTGTTCCGCTCCCTGCAATTCACCGCACTGAACACAATCGCATTTGCAGAGATCGAAGGGCCGCTCATGAGTCAGGCGACCAGTTTCTCGCAGATGATGCAGCGCCTGTCGCTGAGCCTCGGCGTTGCGGTCTCCGCCTTCGTGCTCTTTCTGGTGGGCGGCGAAGCCTCCCCCACGCCGGTGCATGCCTTTTCGATGGCGTTCATCGTGATCGGCGTGCTTTCGTCGCTTTCGCTGTTCAGCTTTGTCAGACTGAGCGAGGGCGCGGGGGACGAAATCGCCGGGCGCGCGCAGGTGCGCAGCCGGCGCTTCGACAGGTAAGCGCAGGACTGCGAATCCTTCGAAACCTGGCGCGGCGCCTCAGTCGAAAGCGGCGCTCGTATCAACGGTCTTGGCGTTGTAGCGAAGGGTGATCTTCGACACCTGGCACAGATCGACGTCGTGCCAGACGGCGCTTGAATCGTCCTCATCATAGACGACCTTCAGATCCCACAGGCACGTATTGACCTTCGGGCTGAAGTGAATGGACTGGCTTTCACCATCCTCGAAATTGTCGTCAGCGTTAGCGAGAAGATCCTCTTCCCAGTTGTTCGACCGGGAGGGCGAGACATAGATTTCGCTGATGTCGTAGCCGGTCTTGTTGACGATGACGAAATCTTGCTTGGCTTGCTGCGCAGCCGCAGGCGCGGCGCAGACAGCGGCGAGCAGGCCGAGCGCAAAGGCCTATTTCGTCATGGGGCCGATATTCTTTTGACGCTTGCGTGGACGGAGCCAACTTTTTTTAACATGCGAACAATAGGGCTTATGATCCGTCCGGTCGAGCCGCTTCGGCCTTGGCGCGGCCATGCGGGCGCGGTAGAAGCATTCTCGGCTTCCCGCCGGGTAAGATTGGCGTAAAAATTCATGCGGACCTCCGAATTATTGGCGAAGCTCGCTGGCGAGCCCAACGAGCGACTGACGATCGGAGAAGTTCTCGCTACGCTGGGGGATAGGTCCTTTTCGCTGCTCGTGGTCATTCTGGGCCTGCCCAATTGCATTCCCATGCCCCCGCCGATTCCCATCGTCTGCGCGCTCTTCCTGATCGGCGTCGCCATCCAGATCGGCTCGGGACGTCACGCCCCCTGGGCTCCCGCCTTTGTGCTCAACCGATCCGTTTCAAGAAAGGATGTCGCGAGGGCGGCGGCCAAGGCTGTGCCCCTGCTGGAGAAACTCGAGCGTTTCAGCCAGCCTCGCTTCAATTGGCTCGGCCATCGCCGCGCGACGCTGGCGCTTGGCGCGCTGCTGATGGCGCTTGCGCTAGGCGTGCTATTCGCCGTCCCGGTGATCGGCCAAATCCCCTGGGGTATGGCGGTGTGCCTGCTGGGCCTTAGCCTTGTCGAGCAGGACGGGGTGCTCATCGTCGGTTCCCTTGCGCTTGGCGGCATTGGCTTCGCGCTCAACGCGAGCTTCGTTTTGGGAGTTCTGGTGGCGGTCAAGAACCTCTTCTGACATACGGGGTTGGCAGGCAGGAGCGACGCATGGGCCTTCTCATCAACGGCAAGTGGACGCAGGACGAGGCGGGGAAGGCCGACAAGACGGGCCGGTTCCAGCGCGTGACGAGCAGCCTTCGCAACTGGATCACGCCCGATGGCGCCCCCGGCCCAAGCGGCGAAGGCGGCTTTCGCGCCGAGCCCGGCCGCTATCATCTTTATATCTCGCTGGCCTGCCCATGGGCGCACCGCACCCTCATCTTTCGCAAACTAAAGGGTTTGGAAGGGATGATCTCCCTCTCAAACGTGCACTGGCTCATGGCTGAGGAGGGCTGGAGCTTTGTTCCGGGGCCGGGCGTGATCCCCGATCCAATCTTCGGCGCCAAGGCCATGCACGAAGTCTACAGCGGCGCCCATTCCGATTACACAGGCCGCGCGACCGTGCCAGTCCTGTTCGATAAAAAGACAGGGCGCATCGTCAACAACGAGTCTTCCGAAATCATCCGCATGCTGAACAGCGCGTTTGATGATGTCGGCGCGACCGCGGGCGATTTTTATCCTGCTGACTTGCGCGCAAAGATCGATGCGCTGAACGAGCGCATCTATGGAAGCGTAAACAATGGGGTCTATCGCGCGGGCTTCGCCTCGTCGCAGGAGGCTTATGAAGAAGCGGTCTGGCCGCTTTTCGAAACGCTCGATTGGCTTGACGCGCAGCTAGAGAACCAACGCTATCTATGCGGCGCGCGATTGACTGAAGCTGACTGGCGTTTGTTCACCACGCTTGTACGCTTTGATCCCGTCTACCACGGCCATTTCAAATGCAACCTGCGGCGGATCGTTGATTATCCGAATCTGTCAGCCTATCTGCGCGATCTCTACCAGACGCCGGGCGTCGCAGAGACCGTCGATTTCGATCATATCAAGCGCCACTATTACATGAGCCATAAAAACGTGAACCCCTCGGGCGTCGTGCCCGTGGGCCCTGTGATGGCGCTTGATGCGCCGCATGGGCGCGAGCATTTGTAAATTCACTCAGCAGCGCGTTCAAACAAAGGCCCCGCCGCAAGAGCGGGGTTTGAAGCGGGCGCTTCGCTGAACTCCATCTGGTCGATGCGCTCGCCCCGTTTGGCGATCTTGTCAGACGAGGTTCCGATCTGAACGACATCTTCCTGCGCCTGTCGGAAATGACTGTCGAGCTTGCCGACACGCTCGCGCAGACGACCGACATCCGTGAGCAGATGACGCACCTCCGTTTGAATCAGATGAGCCTGCTCGCGCATCCGCTGGTCGCGCACGATGGATTGCATGACCTGAATGGCCAACATCAATAGCGAAGGCGAGACCACCATGACCCGCGCACGGTGGGCCTTCTGCACGAGATCGTCGAAATGCTCATGCAGATCCGCATAGATGGATTCAGCGGGCACGAAGAGCAGAGCGAGATCCTGCGTCTCGCCCGGCACGAAATAACGCTCGGCGATGTCGCGGATATGTTTGCTTACATCATTGCGCAACCGTGTAGCGGCCTCCTTGCGTGAAGCATCTGAATCAGCCGCGCGAAACGCGGTGAAAGCCTCGAGCGGAAATTTCGCGTCCACCACCATGAGCCGGTCATCGCCAGGCAGGCGGATGACGCAATCGGGGCGATTGCGATTGGAAAGCACATGCTGGAACGCGAAGGCGTCGGCGGAGAGATTGTCCCGCACGATCGCCTCCATACGGCCTTGGCCGAAGGCGCCGCGCGTCTGCTTGTTCGCAAGAATTTCACGCAGGCCCAGCATCTCCTTCGTGAGGCCGCTAAGCCCTTCCTGGGCGCGGTCGATCACCGCAAGCCGCTCGCCAAGTTTTGCGAGATGATCGGCGGTCGAGCGCGCGCCCTGCTCCAACCCCTGCCCGACCCGCGCGCCCACGGCGTCGAGGCGGTCGGCCATGACGCGGGCGAGGTCGCTCTGGCGGGAGGTCATGACCTCGGCCATCGTCCGTAGCCGCCCTGTCAGTTCTGCGTTGAGGCGCGTCAGCTCCGCCAGCTTGTCATCGGCTTCCTGCTGGCGCTCAGCCGCCAGCGCCGCCTCGAAAGCGCGCGCCCGGCCTGTGCGCAGGACCGAAACGGCGATGATGAAGAGGAGGGCGAGCGCCAGCCCGGCAGCTGCCAGAAGAAGCCCGAGGCCAGTGACCGGCATGGAGCCGAGAATGATGAGGGTCTTGTCCATAGGCTGGACAATAACCCATTTTATGACGAATGGGAGCAGATCAAGAACGGCGTCTCAGCGCCTAGCCAAGCCGCTCCGGCCGGGCGCGCACGCCGCGCAAAAATTCCTGCGGCTTCATCGGCGCCTTGCCCGCGCGCTGAATTTCTGTGACCTGCAAAGCGCCCTCGCCACAGGCGACCATCAACTCATCGCCAAGCAGCGTGCCCGGCGCGCCGGCGCCTTTGCAGACCTTCGCACGCAAAACCTTGATCCGCTCGGGACCCCGGCCGAAGTCGGCTTCGAAGAAAGCGCCCGGAAAGGGGGAGAGGCCACGGATGTGATTATGAACGGCCTGCGCAGGCGCCGTCCAGTCGATCCGCGCCTCCGCCTTCTCGATCTTGTGGGCATAGGTTACGCCCGCTTCCGCCTGCGGCTGGAACACCAGCCCGCCCCGCGAAAGGGCCGCCAGCGCCCGGACCATGAGATCGGCGCCTAACGGCGAAAGCCTGTCATGCAGCTCCCCGGCGGTCATGTCGGGACCGATGGCGACGCGCTCGGCCATGGCGACCGGGCCGGTGTCGAGGCCGACATCCATCTGCATGACCATGACGCCGGTTTCAGCGTCCCCCGCCATGATGGCGCGCTGGATGGGAGCGGCGCCGCGCCAGCGAGGCAACAACGACGCATGCAGGTTGAGGCAGCACTCGTGCGGCGCCTCCAGAATCTCCTGCGGCAGGATCAGGCCATAGGCCACCACGACAGCCACATCGGCGTCATGGGATCGGAAGAGGTCTGCGGCCTCCGGCGTGCGCAGGCTTTTAGGGGTGTGGACCGGAATGCCCAATCGCTCGGCCAAGGTATGAACCGGAGAAAGCTTCATCTCCATGCCGCGACCGGCGGGCCTTGGCGCGCGCGTATAGACCGCGACCACTTCATGGCCCTGGCCGACGATCTCGGTGAGCACCGGGACCGAGAAATCCGGCGTGCCCATGAAGATGATGCGCATGGCTCAGGCCTGTTCGGATTCGCGCAGGCGGGCAGCCTTCTGGAACTTCTTCATCACCCTTTCGCGCTTGAGGCGCGAGAGATGATCGACGAACAAAACACCATTGATATGGTCGATTTCATGCTGCAGGCAGGTGGCGAGCAAGCCATCGGCCTCGATCTCCTGATGGACGCCATTGCGGTCCTGATAGCCTACCTTGACCCGGGCCGGACGCTCGACGGTCTCGTAATAGTCAGGGATCGAAAGGCACCCTTCCTCGTAGTCCGCCTTGTCTTCGGAGGACCAGAGAATCTCGGGATTCACAAAGCACATGGGCGCCGGAGGATCGTCCTTCTTGGCGAGATCGATCACTACGACCCGCACAGGCTCGGCGATCTGAATCGCTGCGAGGCCAATGCCGGGCGCCGCATACATGGTCTCCAGCATGTCATCCATGAGGGCGCGGATGGAATCGTCGAACACCTCGACCTTCTTGGAAACGAGGCGCAGACGGGGATCGGGCATGCAGATGATGGGTCGAAGGGCCATGGATCGCTCTGATGTCGCGGGATGGTTCAGTCGCCCCTGAGATAAGCATGCGCGGGGCGCGGGTCAATTTCAGTTACGCCGGCCTCGGCCAGCGAAGGTGGCGGCGGCGCCTGAGCGGTGGTAACAGGAGCCCATGCCCCGCTACAAACTCACCATAGAATATGACGGCCGACCCTTCGCGGGTTGGCAGAGGCAGGATAACGCTCCCTCTGTCCAGCAAACGCTGGAGCAGGCCTTTCTGCGCTTTTGCGGCGAGACGGTGACAGTGCACGGCGCGGGACGAACGGATTCGGGCGTTCACGCCGCCGGACAGGTCGCCCATGTGACCCTCGCGAAAGCGCGCAGGCCCTTCCAGGTCAGCGAGGGGATGAACGCCCATCTGCGTCCCCATCCCATCGCGGTGCTTAAAGCGGAGGAAGTCTCCGATGCCTTCGAAGCGCGGTTCGACGCCATCAAGCGCCACTATGTCTACCGCATCATCAATCGGCGCGCGCCGCTGACCCTTGAGCGTGGGCAAGCCTGGCAGGTCAAGAAACGCCTTGACGCAGAAGCCATGCACGAAGCCGCCCAGCTGCTCGTGGGCCGACACGATTTCTCGACGTTCCGCGATTCCCAGTGTCAGGCGAATTCCCCCCTGCGCACGCTCGACCACATAACGGTGACGCGGACCGGGGACGAGATCCGCGTCGAGGTCTCAGCCCTGTCCTTTCTGCATCGACAAGTGCGCTCCATGGTTGGCTCGCTTGAACATGTGGGCTCGGGCAAATGGACCGCGCAGGACCTCGCCAATGCGCTGGCCGCCAAGGATCGGGCGCGCTGCGGCATGGTTGCGCCGCCAGACGGGCTTTGCCTGACACAGGTCGATTACCCAACGGAATAAATATAATTGTAAAGGTAAAGGTATAAATACCCAAATGCGGTTATTTATTTATAATACATATTTATTTTAGCTTAATTTAAGCTTTGTCTTTGCTATATAAATGTCTTCTATTTGCAACAGTTATCTTCATTTCAATTTACACTACTTGCCCATTTTGGGTTCTGATGAGATCTCTACTGGGCGTCCTGTTGACGACTCCCCGGAGGTTTTGAACCATGAAAAGAACACTGCTTTGCGCAGCCACTTTGCTCTCGATGTCATCATTGGGCTTCGCGGCTGACCTTCCCAGCCGCGCCGTGGCCCCCGCCCCGGTCCTGCTGGCTCCCGCCTTCACCTGGAACGGCTTCTATGTCGGCGGCAACGTCGGCGCCGCCTGGTCCGGCAACGACAACTGCCCGATCCTGAACTATCTCGATCACGGCGTTTACGTCGCCGACACCTCGTTCCTGCCTAATTGCAACGGCGGCAACAAGGTCGGCGTCATCGGCGGCCTGCAGGCTGGCTACAATTGGCAATTCGGCGCCTGGGTGTTCGGCCTCGAAGGCGACATCAACTGGATCGGCCGCAATAACGGCCGTGGCTTCGATTACCCCGTCTATGGCAACCCCGAGTTGGTCTATACGGACGGTCCCGGCTATAATTTGTTGAGCAGCAACAACAACCGCCCGAACCGGACCACTGTCACCAACCATCTCTACAGCTGGTCGGGCAATGGCGACAGCAATACGCTCAGCACAATTCGCGCGCGCTTTGGTTTCGCCATGGATCGGACGCTCTTTTTCGTGACCGGCGGCGTCGCGTTCCGCAATGGTGGCGGCGATGCTTTCATCACAGACACCGCCACGACCATCACGACGAACCGCAACGTCTGGGATTCCGTCGCGCGCGACTGGAAGCCGAACGTCACGACCTCCGTCAGCACCACCACATATAGCCGCAATGGCAATGGCAACAATGTGGGCTGGGCGCTCGGCGGCGGTCTCGAATATGCGCTAACCGAGAACCTCTCCACCAAGATCGAATATATGCACGCGCAGTTCGGCAATGGCGGCAATTTCTATAGCAGCGGCATCGTCGACGATTGCATCGGCTTCTTCGGCGACCGCAAGAACTCGGTCGACATCGTCCGCGTCGGCCTGAACTATCGCTTTGTAAGCGCGCCCCCAGCTGCGGTCCTGGCCCGTTACTGAGGCACGACTTCCTCCTCGCCGCCGGGAAGCCCCTCCCGGCGGCTTTTTTATTCTGCATGCGACCATGCGCCACGGGCTTGCGGGGAAAAGCCCGAAACAGGCTCGTTCATTTTGATTCACGCGACTTTTGTAGTATCCGCTCCCCCTGAGAAATAAATGACGGGATCGGAATCGTGAACCAGCGCAGCCATGTCATCATCGTCGGCGGAGGCCCTGTGGGCGTTGGACTGGCGATCGATCTCGCCCAAAGGGGCGTATCCAGCGTCCTCATCGAACGCCGCCCGGGCATGCACAACATTCCGCGCGGACAGAACCTGACCCAGCGCACCCTTGAGCATTTCCATTTCTGGGGCTGCGAAAAAGAAGTGCGCGCCACGCGCCTGATGCCAACGACCGTCAATTCCAACGGCATCATCGCTTTTGGCTCGCTGACGAGCGAACATTGGTTTGAGACCAAGGGCCGCGAGATCGTCGGGCAGTACTACTTCCAGAAAAACGACCGCATGCCACAGTACTGCTTTGAGACGGTGCTGCGCGAGCGCATGAGCCAGTTGCCGCTGGCGCAGGCCCGTTTCGGTTGGATCGCCCGCTCGCTCGAGCAGGATGAAAACGGCGTGCGCGTGACCGTGCAGAACGAAGCTGGCGACGGCGCCATCGAAGTTCTGGAAGCAGATTACATCGTGGGCTGCGACGGCGGCCATTCCTTGGTGCGCGAGGCCTCGGGGATCAAGCGCGATGGCACCGATTTCGATCAGGTCATGATGCTGACGGTGTTCCGCTCACCCGAACTCGACAAGATCCTAGACCGCTACCCCGTCTGCTCGACCTATCGCGCCGTCGATCCGAACCTGAACGGCTATTGGCAGTTCTTCGGCCGCGTCAATACGGACTCGACCTTCTTCTTCCACGCGCCCGTCCCCGCAGACACGACCCGCGACAATTTCGATTTCGCCGGTCTCTTGCACCGCATCGTCGGCGAGCAATTCCCCTGCGACTTCTCCTACGTCGGCTTCTGGGATCTGCGCATCGCGGTCGCCGAGGAATATCGCAAGGGCCGCATCTTCATCGCGGGCGACGCCGCCCATTCCCACCCACCCTATGGCGGCTTTGGCGTGAACAACGGTCTTGAGGACGCCGCCAACCTCGCCTGGAAGCTTGCCGCGCGCATCCACGGCTGGGCGGATGAGGCGCTGCTCGACAGCTATGATCTCGAGCGCCGGCCCGTGTTCAAGGATGTCGGCGAAAATCTGATCGCCTCGCGCATCAAGTGGGAAGGCGAACTCGCCAACCGCCATGACCCCGCAAAGAACCCTGAGGGCTTCGCGCAAGCCTGGGACGAATTCGTCACCGGCACAACGTCCTTCGTGTCGAATTTCGAGCCCAATTACGAAGGCTCGCCAATCGTCTACGGGCCGGCTGGCGGCGTGTGCAAGGCGCGAGGCCAATATATGTTCAAGGCGCGGGCGGGCCATCACCTTGCGCCGCGCAACCTTTCGAATGGACGGAATATTTTTGAGGAGTTGGGCAAGGGCTTCGTCCTTCTCGCCCTCGACGCTCCGGCCGAAGCGGTGGCGGCCTTCGAGCGCGCCGCACGCGAACTGAAGATCCCCTTCAAGGTCGTCAGCGACACCTATGGGCAGGGCCGGGAGGATTTCGAGGCCCGGCTGATCCTGATCCGTCCGGATCAATATGTCGCCTGGACCAGCGACGGGGCGGTCCCAGACGCAGCCGGCGTCCTGCGCAAGGCGGCCGGACGCAATTAAGACGCAAGACCCAAGGGGACGCCGGAAACAGCGTCCCCTTCTTTTTGAAGGAAATGAAAAATTATTTCGTAACCACGCTTCAATTTTCGCAGTGCGGCGCCGTTTCTAAAGAAAGAAGGTTAATTGGAGGGCAGTCAGATGCTCGACATCAGCTCAAGTCTCGCCGCACGCCATTTCGCCAGCCGCGCCTACCGCATCCAGCCCGCCGTTTCTTCAGCCAGAAGCGCCGTCAGGTCGAGCGAAGTGGTTTTCCTGTCGGCCGCCGGCAGGCGCCTCAGTCACGAACTGCAGGCCATCGACGCCGATGAGGAAAGAGACCCCCGTTCGCGCCAGGAAGCGCTGGAGCGGCTGCGGCGACTCGCAGCCAGCCTGAACGGCGACACTCAGGCCTGAAGGCACGAAAAACCGCCATGAAACAAGGCCTCGCGAGGGTCCGCCTCTGACGCGAAGCGGACCTTTGGACTCACCAGCGAAGCATGCGCCTTGCGATCAGGCTGCCAAGTCCGCTCACGCAAGCGATTCCAATCGAATACCAGAGGGCGACGAAGAACGGAGAATCATCGTCGCAATGCAACGCATAGGCGGTTGCGCCAAGCGCGCCCGATAACAAACCCGCCACCGCCCCGGCCAGAGCCGGTTTCGTCGTCGCTCCATGCCTCATGGTGACCAGCGTTATCGCTAGCGGAGGAAGCGATAGGATCGGAATGTAGGAGAGGCAAAAAAGCGCGTTCGACCCGACCATCCGCGGCCACCACTCTGAGGCGGGCACAAGGATCACCTCCGCAAGGCTGGCCTGACACATGACGACGAGAGGTATGGCCCCCAGCCAGAACGAAACGGAGCCCGCCTCGGGCCGACTGACCTGACGAGCCATCACCAAAGAGACCAGAGCGAGGCTCAATCCAAGGGCGAGCTTCGCCAGAAAGCGCCAGGTCAAGATCACCTGGAGGAGATCAGGCCTCAGCTCGATGGTGACGGTCATCAGGAGGAAGGCGGCCAGAAATCCAAGGCACAGAGTGATCGTCCAGCTGCGCCCCAGAAGTGGGGAGCGTTGAGCGTCCGCGCTCAAAACATTGATCAGCTCGTTCGTGTTCATGAAAGACTGCTCCTGTAAGCCCGCGTCAGAGAGGCTATGGCGCGGTGCAGCGCGACACGAACCGCGCCCTCTGTCATCGACAAGCGGTGTGCTGTCTGCCGGATGCTGGCGTTTTCAATGGATACGGATTTGACGATTTCGTATTGCCGGGTTGTCAGGGCGCTCATGTAACGATCAAGGAGGCCCATCGCGCTCTGCTCGATTTCGGCTGTCGGCGCCGGAAGGTCGTTCATCACGTCTTCAATGGGGATTTCGATCCGCCGTCCGCGGCGCCGAAACGTATCGATCACCTTGTAGCGCACGATGGCCTGAACCCACGGACCAAGCGGCTCGCCAGTCTGCCATGTGTGACGCTTCGCATGCACAGCCAACAAGACCTCCTGCAGGACATCTTCATGTTCCGCGGCCTGCAGACCTGCGCGTGAACAGGCCGAGCGCACGACCGGGCGGAGCGCTTGCGAAAAAAGAGCAAGAAATTGTCGGTACGCAGCCGCATCTCCGCCGAGGGCGGCGCGCAACAAATCCGCCAGCTGGAGCTCTCTGTCTCGCAAGGTTCCATTCATCTCTTCGATCCGCCCTTCGAAAATGTTACAATAAAGCCTGAAAATATTTTTCGACGCATGATTTTTTCTAACACGAAACATCGGAAGCGTAACAAATATTAGTCTTCCTGCGAAGTCCTTCCTGAACAGGAGAGGACGTTATGTTCATTGATCGATTTGGCGTCAGCCTCGCGACGCGGGACGAGCGGGTCAGCGAGCTGTTCGCCCATGCGACCTTTCGGATCTTCGCGCACCAGCAGGGAGTGGACGCGCTGCTTCTGGATGCGGTCGAGGCGGACCCAGCTTGCGCCGGCGCCTGGGCGCTGCGGGGTCTGTGCCAGATCCTGCTGGCGCGCGCCGCGACCGTGAAATGCGCCCGGGATTGTCTAGCGTCGGCGGCTTCCGCAATTGATCTAGCGCCTTCGACCGAGGACGAACGAGCCCTCGTTGCGGCGCTGCAAGTAGCCGTCCATGGCGGATTACGCCGCGCAGCAGGTATTCTTGAGGCCCGGATCAGTCTTTCGCCGCAGCTGCTGCTCTTCGCCAAACTGGCCCATGCGCTCCGGTTCATGAGCAGCGACGGCGATCAACTGACGACGGGAATCGAAACCGTCCTGCGCCACAACGCTCCCGATGCGGACGGCATGGGCTTCATGATCGGCTGCCTCGCCTTCGGCCACGAGGAACGGGGCGACTTCGCTCGCGCCGAGGCTCTCGGGCTCGAAGCCGTTCGGCGCCAGCAAGACGACGCCTGGGCCATGCATGCCGTCAGCCATGTCCATGAAATGACCGGTCGCCACCGCGACGGGCTGGATTTTATCGAACGCCAGCGCCCCATCTGGCTCTCCTGTAACAATTTCGCCCTTCACATGGCCTGGCACGGAGCCCTTTTTCATATGGAGCGAGGCGACGTCGAGCGCGCGCTCCAAATATTCGACGAAGAGGTCTGGCCGAAGGCGAGCGCGGATTTCAGGGACATCAGCAACGCCGTGTCGCTGCTTTACCGCCTCGAGTCGCGCGGCGTTCCCCTGGGCTCGCGCTGGCGCTCGGTCGCTGAAGCGGCCGCGGCCCATGTCGAAGACCGGACCTACACCTTCGCCTGCCTTCATAACCTGATCGCTCTCCTGTCGGCGGGCCGCACTTCGGAGGCGGCTATCCTCATGGCGGCGATGGATCGTCCTGCCGGGCCGGGCAACGATCAGGAGCAAGTGCTGCGCCGACTTGGGCGGCCGCTTGCGCGCCTGATGGCGAGCGCCAGTCAACGGCACAAGGCCAATAGCGATGTCTCATCGCTTCTCGACGCCCTGTCGACGCTCGGCGGCAGCGCCGCGCAACGCGACCTCTTCTTGCAGATCCTCGCCGGCGAAGCCTCCGCAGCTGGGGACCGGAAGGGTCTGCAGGACGTGCTCGCATTTCGCGCGAGGCTCAAGAGCGAAGATAGCTTCGCCCGACGCGCGCTCGAACAAATCCGTCGCGACTTTCCCATCACCGCCTGAAGGAGAACCTCCATGCAATCCATGTCTATTGAGCAGCCTTCATCAATGAGCCTGTTTCCGCCGCTCACCGGCAGAACGGTCGCGACCTTGCTGATCGCCGGTCTTGCCGCAGACCTCACCTGGGAAATCTGGGCGCGCATGATCACGCCGCTCTTCGTTGGCGGACCGCTGGAACCAGCCGCACTGGTGCAGAGCGTCTTCGGCCTCCAGAGCCGGCTCGTGGGTGAGATCATCCATCTCGTCGTCGGCTTTCTCTTTTATCCGATCGGCTATGTTTACATCGCGCGGCCATTGCAGCGGCTCATCCTGCCGAGTCTGCCATGGTATGTGACAGCGCTTGGCTTCGGCGCAGGTCTTTTTGTCTTCGCGCTTTATATCATGGCGCATCTTATCGCAGGCTTCCCGCCCTTCCTCGGCTGGGTTCCGCTCGCATGGTGCTCGCTCTTCGGTCACCTGCTGTTTGGACTGATCGTCGGCGCCATCGTCCGTCATCGGGAATGCATGAATGGCTGACATGCAGGAGCCTCGCGACAAGGAGGTCTCGCGTCGACAGGCGCGAGACCCGAGGCTTGATGTTTTCCGTGGGCTGGGGATGTTCATCATCCTCATCGCCCACATACCCAACAACAACCTCGCAAGCTGGATCCCTGCTCGTTTCGGCTTTTCCGACGCAACTGAAATTTTCGTCTTCTGCTCGGGCGCCGCCTCGGCGCTGGCCTTTGGTCCCGCCTTCGACAAATCTGGCTGGTGGTGGGGCACGCGCCGCATCGCGCGACGGATCTGGGAGGTTTATCGCGCCCATGTCGGCGTCTTTATTACGGTCCTCGCAGCGATGGGCCTCGCCGAGGCGCTGATCCCCGGCGCCGACTATCTGCGCGATCGACTGAACCTCGGTCCCTTCCTCGATGCGCCCGGCCTCATGCTCGCGCAATTCCTGCGTTTCGCCTATGTGCCGAATTATTTCGACATCCTGCCAATGTATCTCGTCATCCTCGCCCTAGTGCCGGTGATGATGGCTCTGGGTCAGAGGTCTACATGGCTAGCTGGCGCCCTCAGCCTGACGCTCTGGCTTTGCGCCACGACGCATGTGATCGAATTAAACGCCGAGCCGTGGTCAGACCGCCCATGGTTTTTCAATCCCTTCGCATGGCAGCTTGTTTTCTTTACGGGCTTCGCCTTCACGCGCGGCTGGATTCCCGCTCCCCCGAGGCGTCGAGGGCTTTTCTTTGCAAGCATCGCCTTCCTGGCCCTAAGCGCCCCGGTGTCATGCCATTATGGTTTTAGTTGCTACGCAGGCTGGGACCATGTTCCCGTGCTTGGCGACATTCATGATTGGCTCAACCCCGTCATCGACAAGCCGCACTTTGGCGTCCTGCGCTATATCCACTTTCTGGCTTTGGCCTATGTGGCTTTCATCCTCGGGGGTGAACGAGGTTCGGCCTTGCACGGTTCAGGATGGGAAAGGGTCGCTCAGGTCGGGCGCCAGACGCTTGCGGTCTTTCTTTCCGGCATCGTCGTCGCACAGCTTCTTGGCGTCGCGCTCGACCTCATTCATTTCCCCGGCGTCGAGATCGTCATCAACTTGCTGGGCTGCGTGATACTATATGCAGTGGCGCGGTTCATGATCTATTGGAAGGCTTCGCCGCCGAAGTATGGCCAACCAAACAAACGGCAGGTGATGCTGTTCGCCGGCGCGCTCGTCGCAAGCCTTGGAGCGACGACGAATGCGCAATCCAGCGAAATTCGCCGCCTGATGATTCCAAGCGCTTCGCTCGGCCGCGACCTCGCAACATCTGTTTATGTTCCCGA
>CANGOK010000018.1 GCA_947455285.1 Beijerinckiaceae bacterium
CTCGTCATGGATGTGAAGACGGGTTCGGGCGCCTTCATGGCGGCGCTGGAGGACGCGAGGGCGCTGGCCGCGAGCCTCGCTGAAGTCGCTGTGGCGGCTGGCCTGCCGACGGTCTCGCTGATCACCGACATGAACGAGCCACTCGCCAGCGCAGCGGGCAATGCGGTGGAGACGCTCCACGCCATTGAACACCTGAGAGGCGACAGGCGCGAGCCGCGGGTGCAGGAGGTGGTCGTGGCGCTTGGCGCCGAAATGCTGCTGCTGGGCGGCCTTGCCGCGAGCCTCGATGAGGGCCGGCGACGCATCGAAGCGGCGCTCGACAGCGGCGCGGCGGCGGAGCGTTTCGCGCAGATGGTCGCAGCCCTCGGCGGCCCGACCGACCTCATGGAACGCCCGCGCCATTACCTGCCAGAGACGCCGATCACGCTCGCCGTCACGCCGCGACAGGCTGGCCATGTGCGCGCCATCGATGTGCGCGCTGTGGGCCTCGCCGTGGTGACGCTGGGAGGCGGGCGGACGAGGCCGCATGACCCCATCGACCACGCCGTCGGCCTGACCCGCCTCGCAGGCCTCGGCGCCCCTATAGGCCCTTCACAGCCGCTCGCGCTGATCCATGCTAGGAGCGAGGCCGCCGCTCAGGAGGCGGCGGGGCGGTTGCTCGCGGCCTATGAGATTGGCGAGGAGGCGCCGCAGGTGGGGCCGGTGGCGATCGAGCGGCTGGCGGGTTAGCCAAGCCGTCGGAACGAGGTCACATCCGCGCCGGTCTTCTCGACGATCCGCGCGCGGGCAACTGGAAGAGGCTCGCTCACCACGAGCATATGGTGGCCGTTGGCGTGGAGCAGGGTCTGCGCATCCCGCATGACGCCGATATGGCCCTTCCAGAACACAAGATCCCCCCGGCGAAGGTCGGGCGCGCCAAGATCCAGCGGAGCGCCCAGCGCCTTTTCCATCATGTCAGTGTCGCGCGGGGCGGCGACGCCGCAGGCAGCGAGCGAAATCTGGATGAGGCCCGAACAATCAAGCCCGCACAGCGTCTTGCCGCCCCACAGATAGGGCGCATCTATGAACCGCTCGGCCACAGTGACGAAATCGGTCTCCTGTTCATCAAGCACCGCCAGATGCTGGCGCCAGACGAAACCAAGGCCAGGAACCTCCGCAAAGTCCCCCTTCTCATACGCCACCGCAACCTGCGCCCCAAGCGGCAGGGCGCCCCATGTCGGCAGCTTCATGCTGGGGCCGGGATAGACCAGCGTGCGCGGCATGCGCACCTTGCGATTGGGCGCGCCATGGGCTTCGCGCAATCCGTCGGCAGGCAGATAGCCCACATAGCCGTCTGACTTTAGCTGGCCCCAGGCCCAGCCCTCCTCGTCGATCTCATAGATCGTGACGCTCTCGCCAAAGAGGGCGTGGGTGTCGATGGGGCCTTCGCGGGTCGGATTGGGGAACAGGGGCAGGGTCTCCTCGACCACCCGCATTTCGCAGCCCGGCAGATAGGCCTGCGCCTCCACCTTGCCCCGCAGATATTCCGCCGCAAGATCAGGGCGGGCGGGCGTGAGACGCTTGTCAAAATTCATGTCAGCCTCGAGCCGAGATCGCGGAAGCCTTCTCGACGATGAGATCGCCGAGGCTCTCCACATAGAGCGCCCCCTTGACGGTGCGCTGGATGACGACATTGCGCCGGTCCGCCTCGTCGCGGCGCCGGGCGATGATCTCCTGCTTGCCCATGGAATCAAGCGCGCGGGTGATGACGGGCTTGGTCACGCCAAGCTTCTTGGCGAGGCCGCGCACCGTATGGGGCGGCTGCTCAAGATAGACCGTCAGCAGGATCGACAATTGACGCAAGGTGAAATCCGGCGCGCCGTCCGCCTTGGTCTGATGCACAAGGCTCATCGCAAGATCATGGATGAGCTTCAGTCCTGGCCCATGCTGGAGATCCATGACGCGGCGCCGCCTCGTTTCGGGTCCGTTTTCTTCGCCTGTTTCGCGTTTGGTTTCAAGAGCCCGCGAGCTGACGCCCGCGCACGATCTGCACCGCGAGGCCCGAGGCCGCGAGAGTCACGCCCGTAACCACGAGCACGCCGGCCGCGCCCGTGCTGGCGGCGAGGAAGGAGGCGAGGAAGGGAATGCTCGCCTGACCAATGCGATTGCCGGTGATGCGCAGCGACAGGGCGGTGGCGCGCACTGCGGCGGGGGCAAGCTCCACAACGCTCGTCAGGCTGAGCGCCGTGGCGATGCCAAGCCCGACGCCCAGAATGGCGGCGGCCGCCTGAAGGGCGAGAACCGGCACGGGAAGGGCCAGGGTGACGAAAGCCGCGCCTGCAAGCGCCATGCTGTAGAAAGTAAGAGGCACACGGCCAAAGATGACGATCATCTGCGCATAGCCCACCCGCGAGAGGACGGCGGCGATGGAGCGAATGGTCAGGATGATGCCGACCTCGCTCACGCCAAGGCCGCGCTCGACGCCCAGCAGCGGCAAATAGAGCACAACAAGATCCTGCGCCGACATGGTGACGACGCTCGCGATCAATACGGTGACGAAGCCCTTGATGCGCAGCAGCTTGCCAAGGGACATCGGCGCCTCGTCACGCTTGTGCGCAGCGACGTCGCGGGCCGGACGCAGGCACAGCGCCACGCCGAAAGCGACCAGTGAAACCAAGATGCCAATGTTGAAAAGATGCGCCGTATCAGGCACACGCGCCGCGCCGCCGACCCAGCCCACAATAAAAGGACCGAGCCCCTGACCGATGCCTGTCATCATCAGGAAATTGCCGAAGACGGAATCGCGATTATGCGCGCCAGCCGCCCTCACGCAGAGCATCTGATGCGCCGCCATGAGGAAGAGATGGCCGACGCCGAATAGGGCCGTATAGGGCATGATCGTAAAGGGCGAATCCGCAAAGCGCAGGCCAACGACCGCCGCCAGCATCATGCCTGAACCAATCATGGCCGCATGGGCGTCGTGGTTGCGGTCAATGAAACGCCCGACCGACACGGCCAGAAAGATCGGAAACAGGGCGAAAGTCGCAGGAATGATGCCATACCAAATCACATCGAGATTAAGGTCGACGATGCGATAGGAGGTGGTGACGCGCACCAGACCCGTCGTGATCTGCACGAGTACGCCATGCGCCATGAGCGGCAGCAGCAGCGAATAATCGACGCCTGACTTTCCCTTGCCCCAAAATTTCATTTCTTGCCGTAACGCGTTTCGATGAGACCATAAAGCAGGCGTGCGGTCTGCGCGTCGCCACCCTCGGGCCGTGCCGGCTTGGTGGATGGGTTCCATCCGTAGATGTCGAAATGCGCCCAGGCCTTCGCCTTGTCGATGAAGCGGCGCAGAAACAGAGCCGCAGTGATGGACCCTGCGAAGGGGCCGCTCGACACATTGCAGATCGTCGCGACCTTGCCATCGAGGAGCCGATCATAGGCGTCCCAAAGCGGCAGGCGCCACACGGGATCCTGCGCCTGCGTTCCATGACTGGCGATCTCGCCTGCCAGTCCGTCATCCATCGTATAGAAGGGCGGCAGATCGGGTCCCAGCGCCACGCGCGCGGCGCCAGTGAGGGTGGCGAAGACGAACATCAGGTCCGGACTTTCCTCGTCGCCCAGCGAAAGCGCATCGGCGAGAATGAGCCGGCCCTCGGCGTCCGTGTTGCCGATCTCCACCGTCAGCCCCTTGCGGCTGGGATAGACATCGCCGGGCCGGAAGGCGTCGCCGGAGACGGCGTTCTCGACGATGGGCAGAAGCACACGCAGGCGCACCGGCAGCTTCGCCGCCATGATCATCTGCGCGAGCGCCATGGCTGTGGCGGCGCCAGCCATATCCTTCTTCATGAGCAGCATGGCGCTGGAGGGCTTGATGTCGAGCCCGCCCGTATCAAAGCAGACGCCCTTGCCGACAAGCGTGACCTTGGGGTGACTGGCCTTGCCCCATGTGAAGTCGACAAGGCGCGGCTCCTGCGAAGCGGCGCGCCCTACAGCGTGGATCAGCGGATAATTCTGCTTCAGCAAGGCCGCGCCGCGAATGGTCTTCGCTTTCGCGCCATATTGCTCCGCGAGAGCCAGCGCCGCAGCCTCAAGCGCGTCCGGCCCCATGTCATTGGTCGGGGTGTTGATGAGATCGCGCGCCATGCAAATGGCGTCTGCGATGCGCTCGATGCGGGCGCGGTCGAGGCCCTTCGAAAGGGCGAGGCGCGGCTGCTCGCCGCCGCTCTTCTTGTAACGGGTGAAGCGATAGGCCGAAAGCGCCCAACCGAGGGCCGCAGCTTCCTCAGCCGCCTGTCCCTCAGGTCCTGCTTCGAATCGATAGGTTCCCTTTGGCAACAGGGTCGCGAGCCTGCCCGCCGAGAAGCGATCCGCGCCTAGACCACTCTCCTGCGCAAAGAACACCCCCGCCATAGCTCCGCCGGGGCCGGGAAGGCAAAGGTGACGCCCAGCCTTCAGCTCAAAACCCATGGCGTCAGCGAAATTGCTGGCTTCCTCAGGGAGTTGGGCGCGCGCAGTGGCCCAATTGCGGGCGTCCACGAGCCAGATCGGGATCGCGGAGGCGGTTGCGGAAGCGGGAGCGAAGCGAGCGGTCATGAAGCTACCTGAAGGAGCGCGGCGGGGCATTAACCATCTATTAGCGTTAACGCTTTATTGATTCCAGAAGCATTGGCTGACTTATTTTTAAAACCATTTCATTTAAGGACGCAGGATCATGCCGTCAGGCGTTTACGATCGGACCGGCCAACCCTTCCCTCATCATGCAAAGATGCGTGGCCTAACGCTGGCGGCGATGCTCGCCGCTGCGCTTTGCCTGACAGGTTGCAAGACGATCAGCATGGACGACATCACTGGCTCCATCCTTCCGCCGGACACGACCCTCCCCTCCTCGCAAGAGGCTATGTGGGCCTATACCCGTGCTTGGGAAAAGCGTTACGACTCACGCCCTGCCGACAAGACGGCGGCGCTCGCCTATGCGCGCGGATTGCGGGCGCTTGGCCAGCATGAGCAGGCAGTCGCCGTGGTGCAAAAGATCGCGCTCAAAAATCCAGAAGATCTGGAAATTCTTGGCGCCTATGGGAAGGCCCTCGCCGACGCCGGGCGTTTGTCCGAAGCCGCTGAAGTTCTGAAAAAGGCCCATACGCCCGACCGACCCAATTGGTCGATCCTGTCCGCCCAAGGCTCTGTCGCGGACCAGATGGGCGATCCGCAGGCGGCCCAGGGCTTTTATCGCGAAGCGCTCAAGATCAATCCTGGGGAACCTTCCGTTCTATCCAATCTCGGCCTGTCGCTAGCCCTGTCCAAAAAACTCGATGAGGCGGAGGGCCTGCTACGTCGCGCCAGCGAACATCCGAAGTCCGACCAACGTATACGGCAAAATCTGGTTCTGGTGCTCGCACTGCAGGGAAAGTTCACCGAGGCTGAAACGATCGCGGCGCGCGACGTCTCTCAGGAGCAGGCTGTCGCCAATGTGGCCACGATCCGCCAGATGATTGCGCAATCGAACGCCTGGCGTGACATTCAGAAACCCGATCCGCAAGGCGTGCACGCGACCAAGGCCCGCACGCAGAATGCACAAAAGCTCGAAGCTGATCCGGCGACCGCATGGACGCAGGCCATCGCAAAAGCAAACGGCAGCCGTTAGCTGCGCCGCAGCGCCTTCACCGCATCTGTATCATGACCTGGATGATGGCGGGCGTGAGAAGCACCGCGAAGATACAGGGTAGAAAAAAGACCATCATCGGAACGGTCAGCTTCGGCGGCAAGCTGGCCGCCTTCTTCTCAGCCTCAAGCAGTCTATGAGATCTCGTTTCACGCGACACGGTCCGTAGCGCAGCCGCAAGCGGCGTGCCCACACGCTCCGCCTGCAAAAGCACCATAACAATCTGACGCACCGCGTCGAGGTTCACCCGATCGCCAAAATTTTCATAGGCTTGCTGGCGGTCCGGCAGATAGGACAGCTCCGCCATGGTCAGGGTCATCTCCTCCGCGAGCGGCACGGATTGGTGTCCAATTTCCTGACCGACGCGCTGAAAGGCGCTCTCAATGGAAATGCCGGACTCCACACAGATCAAGAGAAGATCAAGAGCGTCGGGAAACGCGATCCGGATCGAATCCTTGCGCTTCTCGATGACATTGTTGAGAAACAACTCTGGAGCCTTGAGCCCAAGATAAAGCGCCGCGACCACGATGCCCATGCCTATCATGGGCGTGACGGACACCAGATGCAAAACGAAGACATAGAGGATCGTCACCAAGGCGAGGACCGGCGGCATGACCAGGCGGAAAAATAAAAGCGCAATCTCAGCTTGTGGTCCACGATAACCCGCGCGCGCCAACATCAACTTGGAATCGCCCACCGACAGCCATTGGCTGAGGTTGAGCGAGTCCACGACCTGTTTCATGAATGGCTTTGGCGCTTGCCGAAGATTTTGGCTTCTCAGCCTCTCGCTGATTTCCTCCCTCGCACGGCCACGAAGCTGCTCTCTTTCCAGCGCGACCGCCTTCATCCGCCTGCCCAGGGGATCTTCGTTTAGCAGCGGCGCGCCCACGGTGACGACCGCTGCGATAGTGGCGAGCACGATAACAACTTGAAGCAGGAATTTCGGATTGCTCGCATAGCTGATGAACACATGAACCATGACGACCTCAGGGTCTGAAGTTGATCATCTGCCGCATAAAAAGAATGCCAAGCGTCATCCAGACGCCAACACCGGTCAGCACCATCTGTCCCGTGTCGGTCGTCCACAGAGGCTCAAGGTATCCCGGACTGGTGAGATAAATGAGGCCGCTGATGACGAGGGGCATGAGGCCAATGATCCATGCAGAGGCTTTCGCCTCGCTTGAGAGCGCCTTGACTTTCAACTCCATGGTTATGCGATCACGCACGACCTGCGAGAGATTGCCGAGCGCCTCAGTAAGATTGCCGCCTGCCTTTTGCTGAATGTTGACGACGACTGCGAAAAAACTGGTCTCAGGAAGAGGCACGCGCTGAGCCAATCGCTCAATGCCTTCAGCAACGGTGAGGCCGACACTCGTGGAAGCGACGATAAGTTGAAATTCACTACGAACTGGCTCGCGCGATTGCACCGCTACGGTTTGCAAACAAGCGCCCAAAGGCAGGCCTGATTTGACGCCGCGAATGATCACTTCAATCGCGGAGGGAAATTCGCGAAGGAAGTCCCTGATTCTCTTTCCCCTTAGATAAGAGAGGATCCAGTTTGGCAATCCCAGCCCCCCGATCAGGAGGCCGCCGACTGCGTATAGAGAACCCAGGAAAAGAAAAGCCGTACAACCGAAAACGATCGCGGAGGCGACGGAAGCCTGAATGAAAAATTTCTCGGAGATGTCGAGACCGGCCTGCTCGAGTTTCATCTCAAGAGAAACTTTTGAGGCTTTCTTTTCGCGGTTTTCAAGCTCCTTCAAACTGTCCGCCACTTGCTTACGCCTCGCCGCCGCCTCGGCGTCACGCACCACCGCCATCTTGGCTTCGCCACGCACAATGGCCATACGACGACCATCAATACGTGAGGATTTTTTTAGCAAGAGATAGATGAATGCGATAATCGCGGCTGCAGCCACGAAAATCAAAATGGAAAGAACCAACAATTTATTCGCCGCCATCATCCCTCCCCGCCAACATGATCACGGATTAGATTTATCTTGCGACGCCTCCAACGCGGCTGCGAGGCGCTTTTCTTCGCCGAAATAACGCGCACGGTCCCAGAATTTGGGTCGGCTGACGCCAGTCGAAATATGGCGCCCCCTCAAGTTGCCATCGGCATCTTCACCCTCGATCTCATAAAGAAACAGATCCTGCGTAATGATCACATCGCCTTCAAGACCAAGCACCTCAGTGATGTGGGTGATCCTGCGTGAACCATCGCGCAGACGGCTGGCCTGAATAATGACATCCACCGAAGACACGATCATTTCGCGGATGGTTCGCGCGGGCAATCCGCCGCCACCCATCGTGATCATGGCTTCAAGACGACCCAAAGCCTCACGCGGCGAATTGGCGTGCAGAGTGCCCATGGATCCATCATGGCCCGTATTCATCGCCTGCAATAAGTCAAAAGCCTCGGGTCCACGAACCTCGCCGACGATGATCCGTTCGGGACGCATACGCAGACAATTCTTGATGAGTTCACGCATCGGAATGGCGCCGGTCCCCTCAAGGTTCGGCGGGCGCGTCTCCAGGCGCACGACATGCGGCTGCTGCAGCTGAAGCTCAGCCGCGTCTTCGCAGGTGATGACCCGCTCATCAAGATCGATGTAATTGGTGAGGCAGTTCAGAAGCGTCGTCTTTCCTGAACCGGTGCCCCCTGCGATCACCGTATTGCAGCGAACCCGGCCAATGATTTTCAGGATCTCACCACCCTCGGGAGTGATTGCGCCGAATTTCACGAGTTGATCAAGGGTCAGCTTGTCCTTACGGAATTTGCGAATGGTCAGCGCTGGCCCATCAAGGGCAAGAGGGGGCGCGATGACATTGACGCGAGAACCATCCAGCAGGCGCGCATCGCAAATTGGAGAGGCTTCATCGACGCGACGGCCCACCTGGTTGACGATTCGCTGGCAAATATTCATCAGCTGCGTATTGTCGCGAAACCGAATGTTCGTAAGCTGTATCTTTCCGGCGACTTCGATATAGGTCTTGTTTGCGCCATTGACCATGATATCGGCGATATCGTCTCGTGCGAGCAGCGGCTCAAGTGGACCAAAGCCCAAAACATCGTCACAAATGTCCCGTATCAATTCATCCTGTTCAGAAATCGGAAGAACGACATTCTTGAGGGTGATGATTTCGCTGACGATGTCGCTGATCTCGCTGCGAGCGTCATCAGGATTCATTTTTGATAATTGCGAGAGATCGATCGCATCGATCAGTGCGCTAAAAATGGTTGTCTTCGTCGCATAATAAGAATCCGGCCGTCTGTTTTCCGAAACGGTCACAACTGGCGCAGGCCGCACGGGCGCGACGGTAATCGCCGCAGCAGGGCGGGTGTTTGCTGGAATTGGGCTGGGAGCTGGCGCGCCGCCTGTGGGTGTCGAACGCTTCCCAAACATAAAAATCATTCCTTTTAAAAATCAGGATTTCCTTGAAAGCTTAAATGGAAGCTTGGTCGCTTTCAGGCCTGCGATCAAGCTTCCCTTTTTACTCGTTTGAAGTTCGGGTCTTCCGGTGAGGCTGCGGCCAAGATTAAGGAACAGCTCGGCGAATTTTACGCCGCCATTAATTTCCCCCACCATTCGACCAAAATTTGCTGCTTCGCCGAATAGCTTTGGATCAAAGGGAACGACACAGGATGAAGTCAGGTTTATCGAGGTTGTAAATTCCTTCAGTCCTATTTCAGGACGCTTGGGCACGCCGACCCTGCTCATGACCAATTTGGTCTTTGCGTCATTGCTCCGCGCTGGCCCGAGCAAATCCAGGACGTTCTTGACGTTACGGAGATTGGCGAGATCCGGCTCAGCGACCAGCACCAGCTCATCGACATTCAAAAGCAAACGCCGAACCCATGCGGTCCACATATGGGGAATGTCGAGAACGACCACTGGCGCTGCGCCGCGCAGCAGCTCCATGACGCCGTCGAAAGCCTCTTCATTGAAATCATAATTTCGACCAAGTGTGGCTGGGGCCGCCAGAAGGGAAAGACGATCCGCGCATTTCGTCATCAGCCGATCAAGCATATTGGTGTCGAGCCGATCAGGCGAGAACACCGCTTCGGCGATCCCTTGCAACGGATCGTGATTGAAATTGAGGCCTGCCGTTCCGAAGGGCAGGTCAAGGTCAACCAGGATCACCGCCATGTCGAGGCTGTTGGCGATGGACCAGGACAAGTGATGCGCGACGGTAGAGGCGCCAACGCCGCCCTTGGCGCCATAGACAGCAATCATACGTCCGAGCGGATTTCCGCCGGGTTTGGCGAAGAGCTCGGAAATGGCCCGAACGAAATCAAGCACGTTGAAAGGTTCAACGAGATATTCGCTGATCCCGCGCGCCATTAATGCGCGATAGAGTTTGATGTCATTGATGCGCCCCAAAACTAGCACACGGGCGCCGTCGTCGCAGAATTCCGCTAGCCCATCGAGATCGTCGAGGAACAAGCCGCTATCGCCGCCGGCTTCAAGCACGATGACCTCGGGCGTCTGCTCTTCGCGATAAGCTGCCAGAGCCGCTCGAACGCCGCCCATTCTGATTACGACATGCGCCTTTTGCATGCGCCGATCTGCGGCGGCGTTTTCCACCATCCCGGCGAGTGAAGGAGATTCGCAGAATACGTGAATCGCCACGCGTGGAATTGGAGCGATCACGCTGATGCCTGCGTTCGCATCCTGCGCCTCAGGATTGTCCGTCATCACTTGGTCCCCACCGTGCCGATGCCAATGGGCGGAGTGCTCCACTGGGTCGTCGGGTCGGCTCCCTGCCTGACCTTTTCAATGGCTCGACTGCGGGTGCGGATATCGCCCGGCGTGCTCGCACGCGGCGCCTCAAGATCGCGAGGGTCATCGACCTGCGTTGCGATCATGTTCTGGTAGGCACATCCATAGTTCCAATAGGGGCGATTTTCCCAGGATTCGAGCGAAGCCCCCGAAGCCAGATCAGCGGGCCATTGGCCGCAGCCATGCGCGACCGCCGCACGCACCGCACGATAGGAAAGCCGCAACGGCGACTGATCGGCTGAATTTAGCGGAGGATAGGAACCGATGCTGATCGCCGATATTCCACCGCTCTCCTGGAGCGCCGCTTTTATTGCGGGAAGCGCCGCACGCGTCTGCGCTTCATTAACCGCTCCGACAGGGACCAGAACTTCGATTCGCTCAGCACCTTCCTCCTTGGCTTCAGCAGCAAACTGAGCAAGTCGACGCCTCGAGCCCGCGTCAAGCTTGGCCGCGGGCGACACATCAAGCGTCACGGGCCTCTCGCCGAGAATGATTGGATGAACCAGCTTGTAATCAGTGGGACCCGTCGAACCTGTAACCAAACGGTCCGTGCACCCGGCAAGCGCAATAGCAATGAATGCGAAAATATTGATGCGCAGCGCCAGAGCGCAAAACGGCGGGGCGCTTCGATGGAATGAAATCGTCATATCAAATAATCCCTCAAAACGATCTAATCGGCGATGAACCCCACCTTGCCTTTGAAGCCCTTGATGAACTGGGGATTGTCCGTAGTTGCATAGAGCCGATTCACCCTTCCGAGAATCGAACTCTGGGGATCGCTCGCATCATTCAGGCCATCTGTCGGGAGCGCGACTTGCTGGGCGTTGACCGAACGGGCGATATAGGGAGTGACGACGATCATCAGCTCCGTTTCCTGACGCTGATAGTCGCGTGATCTGAACATAGCCCCCAAAATTGGAAGGTTCATCAGGCCCGGCAAACCCTCGATCGTTTGTTTTGATATTGATTGAATCAAACCCGCCGTGACCATGGAGCCGCCCGAGGGTATCTCGACCGAGGTTTCATTTTTCCGGGTTCGGAATCCCGGTACGCTGATGGTGCTGAACTTGATCGCAGACGACGGATCGACCTCCGTCACTTCCGTTGCGACATGCAACAGGATGCGCCCATCGCCCAACACCACAGGCGTAAAATTCAGTCCCACACCAAAGGGCTTGAAGGCGACGCCGATCGTGCAGGTTCCCCCGTTACAGGTCTCCGATTGTGGGACGGGAATTTCGCCCCCCACAGTGAATTTCGCCGCTTCGCCAGACGCAGCCGTAACGGTTGGTTCGGCGAGAATTTTTGCGACCCCGTTACGCTCATATGCCTGTATCTGGGCAGCTAGTCCTTTGACGGCAGTGTTAGCTGCGGCGATCGCGCCATAGTTGCCCAGTTTCAGCGCTCCTGAGGTCAAGGGAGCCGCATTGGCCGTGATGGCGTTTTCCAGGGACCAAGAGCCCCAGGAACCACTTGCAATCATATCCTTGACGCCAAGCTGCTTTGCGACAACGCGTTGAACTTCCGCGATCGTCACTTTCAACATGACCTGGTCGCGTCCGCGCAATGTGATGGTGTTGACGACTTTGCCGCTATCCGACGGAACGAAAGCTGTCGCAATGTCATAAGCCGTCTGCGCCTCGCCCGCAGAGTCCGCCGTACCTCCCAGAATGACAGTGGTTTGACCGGCCGCGCCACCGGGCGCAGCGTTTTGGGAGATCCTGACGGTGACGTGAGACTTGGGAAGCGCAACGCGAATGGCTTCTTCCAATTGGGTCATATCCCGGCCGACGGCGATCTGAAATTCCGAGATCTGCTTGCCCTGCGCATCCAGCGCATAAATCGACGTCTGCCCGAGGGTGGCCGCGATGATGTAGAGCTTGCGAGACGAGCGCACGACGGCATTCACGATTCGGGGATCGCCTACAAAAATTTCGGCGGCGTCGCGGGGCAGATCAAGGATCAAGGATCGCCCTATCGCCAGATTGATCGATCGCGCCGCATTATTCGTGGCTGGGTATGCCTGCGTCCTCGGCGCCTGTTGCGCGTTTGCGACGCTCACCCCGGCGCTAACGAGACTGATCGCCAGCAAGACCGAGCCGATGAGTCCTGAAACGATCCTGATTTGAGTGATTTTCATGGAGCCGCTCATTGTCTTCCCGCGATCTGACCAAGCTGCGACTCGATGCCGAACCGGATCACAGAGATGTTTTCGCGCTGGTCGGCGCTGGTGTCCTTCCCGGCGTCCAGAAGGCTTCGAAGCACCAGAGACACCCCGCCTTTTTGCTGCGCCAAGGCGATGTCCTGCGCCTGCTGGGGCGTCACTTCGAGAGTGGCGTTTGGGCCCTGAACCGTGCGATCCCCTCCGGGCAGTTCCTGCACGAAGCGTCCGATCGCAAGCACCCGAACGTCTGATGCGATAATCTCCGACTTGACGCCATCCGCCGCCCTGTCGAGGCCAGTACGCATGACGTCGATCCGATCATTGGGCAGGATGAATCCACCCGCATTGCTTGTGCCCTGCGCATCGATCGGGATGGAGATGGCGCGCATGCCGCTGGGAAGAATCGCGGCCAGGAAACCCGCCGCATTGGTTCCCTTAACCAGTTTCTCGCGGCGAATCGGCTCGCCTTGAATCAGTGATGCGCGGGCGATGGCTCCCTTCAGGTTTTGCATGGCCAAGGCGTCAACGGCCCTACTGACCATGACGGGAGTGACCGCAGCGTTGGGCCAGGCCATCCATTGAAGGTCGAGATCTGAAATGATGGTGCCAATGGGAATTTCGCGCGCTGCGACGAGGATGTCTTGCGTTTCCGCCTTAGGCGTCTCCACCTCCACGACGGGCGGAGCGGGCGGGTCGCCAGACAGCAGATAAACGGCTCCTGCGCCTCCGGCGAGAGCGATCGCGACTAGGGCCAGTCGGGCATGATTCATCGGTCGAAATCCAAGGGAATGCGCAATTCGACCTAGGATAAGCACATAAACGTCAACTTAAACTTAACAACAAATTATCGCCCGTGACATCTAGCTCCCCATAGCGCTCAGCCACATGGATGTTTGCGGATAAACGATGATGGCTCCAACCCCAAGAGCGACGCCGAAGGGGAGCGGGCCTCTGGGTTCGTGAAGTCGTGCGATCCAAGGCTGGTTCAGCAAAAAGATGGGGAGCGCAACCGTGCGCGCCGCCAGAAAAAAAAGACCAAGCACGCCGCCCAGCAGGCTCGCCACGAGCAGATAATCAAGGAGGCCTTCCCAACCGATCCAGATTGCGCTCGACGCCGCAAGCTTCGCGTCGCCGCCGCCTATTTTACCGAAAGCGAAGAGCACGAATGTGACGAGGAGAATTAAAAGACCGCAGGCGTAGTGAAGCGCGATCGAGTTTGGCGCAAGGGACCAGAAAGGGAGTCCATCAAGCAATGCGATGGGCAAAAAGCCCATCGCCAGAACGATGGAGATCCAATTTGAAATGCGCATGGTGAAAAGATCCATGCAGGCGGCGAAGATCATAATCAGTGGAAAGAAAAAAATGAGAAAGCGCACATTGGAATCCGTTATCGCCATTTAAATTGACTTGTGAAATAATCATACTCAATAAAAAACGGCCCCATTAGGGGCCGGATTATTTCCGTATTTATTTTATATTGCCTGCAAGGTTATTGAACACATTGTTGAGTTTTCCGCCCAGCGTCGTGGCGCCGGTGATTATTGCGACAGCAATCAACGAAGCGAGCAGGGCGTATTCAATCGCGGTGGCGCCCGACTCGTCGGCGGAAAAGCGAGCAATGAAATTTTGCATAAAGGTGACTCCTACGACACGTGCCACGGGCGTCCTCTGGAAATCAGCGGCCCCAGACAAAACAACGATACACTGACCTGAAATGAAAATCTACTGTTATGTTTATGTTGAAAGACTTTTTATTTATAGCTGTTTCCGGACCTTAAGCGGATTGGCGCCCGACTGCGGAAATCGAGGCGCCATTGATCTCTTCGCGCCGGAAGATCTTATTTTCAACGGGGCCGGATGGTTTGCTGAAATAAGCAATGAAATAGCGGTCGAACCAGAGACGTCCATTCATCCGGTCAGGACGCAGATTGAACAAAAGAATTTTGAAGACGCCCTGTAGAGTCCCAATCAAAATCTTTTATTTTTATTTTAATTCAGATTGCCCGCGATTTGGGTCATGACGGCGCTTATTTTAGCGCCAAGCCACATGGTCGCGCCAATGGTGGCGACAGCGATCAGCGAAGTCAGCAGCGCATATTCGATGGCGGCGGCGCCGGACTCATCAACGGAGAATTGGCGAATAAGATTTTTCATAGTCATTGCCCCCGATCACATGTCGCGGCGATCCCTCAGGATCCGAATCTTGGTTAACACGACATGGATCGAAATTCAATGTTGAGTTTATGTTGAAAACAGATCTCCCGCTTCAGAATTCTTTCATACTCTCCATGTCACTCTAAGGCCATGTTTGAGCTGAAGACTCGTCCCATGTGGTCTGACTTTCTGAATTTTCGAGAGAATTTGCTTTTCGTCGCGGCGACTTTCGCCCTCGCGCTGCAAGCCCATGCGCCCTCGGCTCATGCAGCGGAGGTCGTCGAGGTGCTGATAGATCAGGCGAAAATCATCCAGCTGCCAGACTCGACCCTGACGGTCGTCGTCGGCAATCCCTTGATCCTGGACGTGGCCTTGCTGCGAACCAGCGGCAAGGTCGTCCTCACTGGCAAGGGTTTTGGCGAAACCAATCTTATCGCGGTCGACCGGAACGGCGGCGTCGTCAGCGAATCCACCGTGAGGGTTAAGGAGCCCCGCGGCAATGTCATTGTCCAGCGGGGCGTGGACCGCGAAACCTATAACTGCAGACCGCGCTGCCAGCCCACGGTCGCTTTAGGCGATGCGCCCAGATATATGACTGAAACCGTGAATCAAATCTCGGCCCGCAACGCGGCGGAGACCGCCAGCGCAAGCAGGCCAAGATAAAACGCTGGCGCTATTTCTCGCGCCTCAGATGGTCTGGTTATAGGCGCCGACTTCGGGATGCGCGCGCAGCACGTCGTCCACCGCCTTGAACATCTCGCGCATCCGCGCTTCGGACACGGGGCTTTCCACCACGACGACAAGCTCAGGCTTGTTGGAGGAGGCGCGCACCAGACCCCAGGTTCCGTCTTGCGCAGTGACGCGCACGCCGTTCACCGTGACGAGATCGCGGATCGGCTGTCCCGTGATGAGATCGCCACGCGCCTGCATGTCCTCGAAACGCTTCACCACCTTGTCGACGATTCCATATTTAATTTCATCGTCGCAGTGAGGCGCCATGGTGGGCGAGCCCCAGGTCTTGGGAAGGGCGCGATAGAGATCGGCCATCGACTTGTCGGGATTGCGATCAAGCATTTCGATCACATGGATGGCGGTGAGGACGCCATCGTCATAACCACGGCCGACCGGGTGGTTGAAGAAGAAATGGCCAGACTTCTCAAAGCCCGCCAAGGCCTTCAGATCGGTGACGCGGCGCTTGATGTAGGAATGGCCGGTCTTCCAGTAATCGGCCTTCACATTGCGCGCGATGAGTTCGGGGTCCGTCGCGAAAAGGCCGGTCGATTTCACGTCGACGACAAAGGTCGCGCCGGGATGAAGCTTGGAAAGATCGCGCGCGAGCATGACGCCGATCTTGTCGGCGAAGATCTCCTCGCCCTCGTTATCGACCACGCCGCAACGATCGCCATCGCCATCAAAGCCAAGGCCAATGTCAGCGCCGACCTCGCGGACCTTCTCCGCCATGGCGTGCAGCATCTCCATGTCTTCGGGGTTGGGATTGTAGCGCGGGAAGGAGTGATCGAGCTCCACATCGAGCGGGATCACTTCGCAGCCCAGACGCTCCAGCACCTCCGGCGCGAAGGCGCCCGCCGTGCCATTGCCGCAGGCGGCCACCACCTTCAGCTTCCGCTTGATGCGCGGGCGATTGACGAGGTCGGCGATATAGCGCTCGCGGAAGCCGTCGACATAGTGATAGGAGCCGCCCTCGGCATAGGTGAAATGTCCGCCGAGCACGATGTCGCGCAAGCGGCCCATCTCGTCAGGGCCAAAGGTCACGGGCCGTTGGGCGCCCATCTTCACGCCGGTCCAGCCATTGTCGTTATGGGAGGCCGTGACCATGGCGACCGCAGGCACATCCAGATCGAACTGCGCGAAATAGGCCATGGGCGACAGGGCGAGGCCGATGTCATGCACCTTCACGCCCGCCGACATGAGGCCGGTGATCAGCGCATATTTGATGGAGGAAGAGTAACCGCGATAGTCGTGGCCGGTGACGAGTTCGGGCTTGACGCCCATCTCGCGCAGCAGGGCGCCGAGGCCCATGCCCAGCGCCTGAATGCCCATCAGGTTGATTTCTTTGCCGAAAAGCCAGCGCGCGTCATATTCCCGGAAACCCGTCGCCTTGACCATGGGCTGGGTTTCATAGGCGTAGGTGTTGGGGAAGAGCTGCGGCACGGGCTTGGGGAACATTGCGAACCTCGAAAATGCGCAGGCGCGGTCTGCGCCTGAGTCGTGCTTATATCACGCGCATACCAAGGCGAAACAACGGCGGGCGGGGCGCCTCAATAGCTTAAGGCTTCGCGCGCATTCGTTTGAGGGCGTAAAGCTGCTCCAGCGCCTCGCGGGGGCTTAATTCATCGGGTTCGATGGCGTCGAGGGCGCTCAGGAACGGATCGGGCGCGGCGGCGGGCGCCGGGACGGCGGCGGCGAAGAGCGGCAGGTCGTCGATCATGCGCTGCACCGGCGCCTGACGGTCGGAGGCCTCAAGTTCGGCCAGAATGACGCCCGCCCGGGACACCACCGTCTCCGGCAGGCCCGCGAGTTTCGCGACCTGAATGCCATAGGAGCGATCAGCCGCGCCCGCCACGACTTCGTGCAGGAACACCACCTCGCCCTTCCAGTCGGAGACCCGCATGGTCAGGTTCATCAGCCGCGGCAGTTTCTTCGTCAGCTGGGTCAGTTCATGGAAATGGGTGGCGAAAAGCGCCCGTGAGCGGTTGGCCTCATGCAGATGCTCGATCGAGGCCCAGGCGATGGACAGGCCATCGAAAGTGGCGGTGCCGCGCCCGATCTCATCGAGGATCACGAGCGAACGCTCGGTCGCCTGATTCAGGATCGCCGCCGTCTCCACCATTTCAACCATGAAGGTCGAGCGCCCGCGCGCCAGATCATCCGCCGCGCCCACGCGTGAGAACAGCCGGTCGACGACGCCGATCCGCGCCGCCTTGGCGGGAACGAAAGAGCCCATCTGGGCGAGAATCACGATCAGCGCGTTCTGGCGCAGATAAGTCGATTTACCCGCCATGTTCGGGCCGGTGATAACCGCGATGCGCCCCGCGCCGCTGCCTGCGGGGGCGGTGAGGTCGCATTGATTGGCGACGAAACTCTCGCCCCGCAAGGAAAGCGCCGCCTCGACCACGGGATGACGCCCCGCCTCGATTTCGAAACGAAGGCTGGCGTCGACCTCGGGCCGAACCCAGTTGCGGCGGCTCGCGAGTTCCGCAAGTCCCGCCGACACGTCAATGACCGCAAGCGCCTCCGAAGCCGCCTTGAGGAACGTCGCTTGCGCCTCGACCATCGCGCAAAGCTCATCGAAGACGCCAAGTTCAATCGCCAGCGCGCGGTCGGCGGCTGAAGCGATCTTCGACTCCAGCTCCGACAGGGCGACCGTCGAAAAGCGCATCGCGCCCGCCATGGTCTGGCGATGGATGAAGGTGGCGTTGAGCGGCTCGCGCAGGAAGGTCTCGCCAAGCGCCTGGGGAACCTCGAGGAACCAGCCCAGAAAATTATTGTGCTTGATGCGCAGCTGCTTGGTCCCCGCCAGCTCGCAATAATCGGCCTGCAGGGAAGCGATGACGCGGCGGCTTTCGTCGCGAAGGGCGCGCGTTTCATCAAGCCCGGGGTCGCAGCCCGCGCGCACGAACCCGCCATCGCGGCGGTTGAGGGGCAACTCGTCCGCAAGGGTCGCGGCGAGGCGGGCCGCCAGCTGCGGATCGACGCCAGCCGCCGCCTCAGCCGCCCGCGCAAGCTCGGCGGGCAGATCGTGGCGGGCGAGACGGGCGGCGACATTGGCCGCGACGGCGGCGCCCATGCCAAGGGCGGCGAGATCGCGCGGGCCGCCCCTTTGCAGGGAGATGCGGGCCAGCGCACGCGGAATGTCGGGCGCGGCGGCGAGAAGGGTGATCACTTCAGCCCGAAGGCCGGGATCGTCGAGAAACAGCGCGACCGACTCCTGCCGCTCGGCGATCTGCGCCGCATCCGTCAGGGGTCCTGCGAGCCGTTCGGCGAGAAGGCGTCCACCCGCCGAGGTCGACGTCATGTCGATGGCGGCGAGAAGGGAGCCCTCCCGCGCCCCGCCAAGGGTGCGCATGAGTTCGAGATTGGCGCGGGTCGCCGCGTCGATTTCAAGAATGGCGCCGCGCTGGGCGCGGGCGGGGCGTCCCAGCGGCGGCCGGGCGCCCAATTGGGTGCGCTCGACATAGCGGATGAGCGCTGCGGCGGCGGCGAGTTCAGCCCGTGTGAAGGAGCCGAAGCCATCCAGCGTCGTGACGCCATACCATTCGCAAATCACCCGTTCCGCATCCCCCGCCTCGCGCGCCATGGGCGTGACGGGGATGCGCCAGTCGGCGACGAACTGTTCGAATTGCGGCTCGCGGCAGAGCGCCTCGCCCGCCACGATCTCGCGCGGATCAAAGCGCGCCACCTCGGCGCCGAGCCCCGCTTGCGAACATTCCACCAGCATGAAGGCGCCCGTGGAAATGTCTGCGGCTGCAAGGCCATAGGTCCAATCATCGTTCGAACCACGCACGCGGGCGATCGCCATGAGCATATTGGCGCGCGAGGGGTCGAGAAGCCGGTCCTCGGTGATCGTGCCGGGCGTCACGAGGCGCACGACATCGCGGCGCACAACCGATTTAGGCCCGCGCTTCTTCGCCTCGGCGGGGTCCTCCATCTGCTCGCAGACGGCGACCCTGTGGCCGAGCCCGATCAGGCGCTGGAGGTAATCATCAGCGCGCTCGATGGGCACGCCGCACATGGGGATGTCTTCACCCAAATGCTTCCCGCGCTTGGTGAGCACGATGCCAAGCGCCCGGCTGGCCACTTCCGCGTCATGGAAGAACAGTTCGTAGAAGTCCCCCATGCGGTAGAAGAGCAAGCAATCGGGATTGGCTGCCTTGATCTCGACATACTGAGCCATCATCGGGGTCAGGCGATGCGCCTGAGCCTGCTGCGTTTCGGGCTGGGAAGACTGATCATTCATGCGCAGACCCTAGCAAGGCGAGGGCGCCCGCGCACCCGCAGGCCGGACCGATGCTGGGGAAAAACGGCGCAAATCGGGACGAGATGGCCGTCCGGAGCGCGAAAAAGACGATTGGAACGGGCGTCAACGCCCGCTAAGGTTGTCATTCAGCAGCATTGGTTGCGCAGGATCATGGGACACAACATGGCCGACCAGAATTCGAAACGCCCGAAGCGCCCGACCATCACGGATCAAGAGGCGCTCCAGTTCCACTCGCGCGGCCGTCCGGGCAAGATCGAGATCGTCGCCACCAAGCCGATGGCGACCCAGCGCGACCTCTCGCTCGCCTATTCGCCGGGCGTCGCGGTTCCCGTGCTGGCCATCGCAGAAAAGCCTGCCACCGCCTATGACTATACGGCGCGCGGCAATCTCGTGGCCGTGATCTCCAACGGCACGGCCATCCTTGGCCTCGGCAATCTGGGCGCGCTCGCCTCCAAGCCGGTGATGGAAGGCAAGGCGGTTCTGTTCAAGCGCTTCGCCGACATCGACTCCATCGACATCGAGCTCGACACCGAAGATCCCGATCAGGTGATCAATGCGGTGCGCTACATGGGTCCGAGCTTCGGCGGCATCAACCTTGAAGACATCAAGGCGCCTGAATGTTTCATCATCGAGCAGCGCCTGCGCGAATTGATGGACATCCCCGTCTTCCATGACGATCAGCACGGCACAGCCATCATCGCGGCGGCTGGCATTCTCAACGCCATCAAGCTCACGGGCCGCGACATCAAGAAGACGCGGCTTGTGTGCAATGGCGCGGGCGCAGCCGGCATCGCATGCCTCGACCTCATCAAGGCCATGGGCTTCGCGCCTGAGAACGTCATGCTCTGCGACACCAAGGGCGTGATCTACGAAGGCCGCACCGAGGGCATGAACCAATGGAAGTCCGCCCATTCCTGCGTCACCGACAGACGCACGCTGGCGCAAGCGATGGACGGCGCCGACGTCTTCTTCGGCCTTTCGGTGAAGGGCGCCCTCACCCCGGACATGGTTCGGTCCATGGCGCCCAATCCCATCATCTTCGCCATGGCCAATCCTGATCCAGAGATCACGCCCGAAGAAGCTCATGCAGTGCGCGAGGACTGCATCGTGGCGACGGGGCGCTCGGACTATCCCAATCAGGTCAACAACGTTCTGGGCTTCCCCTATATTTTCCGCGGCGCCCTCGACGTGCGCGCGACAACTATCAACATGGAGATGAAGATCGCCGCGGCAAATGCGCTCGCCATGCTGGCGCGCGAGGATGTGCCCGACGAAGTCGCCTCAGCCTATGATGGCGCGCGCCCGCGTTTCGGCCGTGAATATATCATTCCCGCCCCGTTCGATCCGCGTCTTATCAGGGTCGTTCCTGCGGCGGTGGCGAAGGCCGCGATGGATACGGGCGTCGCCCGCAAGCCCATCGAGGACATGGAGCTCTATCAGGCGGCCCTGTCCGCGCGGCGCGATCCGGTCGCCGGCGCCCTGCAACGCATTTTCGAAGGCGTGCGCCGCTATCCCAAGCGCGTCGTCTTCGCAGAGGGCGAGGAAGAGCAGGTCATGCGCGCCGCCGTATCCTTCGTCAATCAGGGGCTTGGCACGGCCATTCTCGTTGGCCGCGAGGAGACGATCCGCGAAACCGCCGAACGCGCAGGCGTCGATCTGAGCGACCGGCACATCGAGATCCACAATGCGCGCCTGTCGAGCCGGAACGACATTTACGCGGAGTTCCTCTACGAGCGACTGCAACGCAAGGGCTACCTGCTGCGCGATTGCCAACGCCTGATCAACAACGACCGTAATTCCTTCGCCGCCGCCATGGTGTCGCAGGGCGACGCGGACGCCATGGTGACGGGCGTGACGCGCAATTTCTCGACCGCCCTCGAAGAGGTGCGCCGCGTGATCGATCCGCGCCCCGGCCATCGGCTCATCGGCGTGTCGCTCATCCTCGCGCGCGGCCGTCCCGTACTGGTGGCCGACACCGCCATCACCGAGATGCCGACCGCCGAGGAACTGGCGCAGATCGCCGTCGAGGCGGCGGGCGTGGCTCGTCGTCTGGGCTATGAACCGCGCGTCGCCATGCTCGCCTTCGCAAGCTTTGGCCATCCCAAGGGTGAACGCGCCGAGCGTGTGCATGAAGCCGTTCGGATTCTCGACAGCCAGCGCGTCGATTTCGAATATGACGGCGAGATGGCCGCCGATGTCGCTCTCAACAAGGAGCTGATGGCCGCCTATCCCTTCTGCCGCCTCACCGATACGGCCAATGTGCTGATCATGCCCGCCTTCCACTCAGCCGCGATCAGCACCAACATGCTGCAGGAGCTGGGTGGGGCGACCGTGATCGGTCCGCTGATCGTCGGGCTCGACAAGCCCGTGCAGATCGTGCAACTCGGCGCCAAGGATACGGACATCGTCAATATGGCGGCC
>CANGOK010000019.1 GCA_947455285.1 Beijerinckiaceae bacterium
AAACAACGTTTGAAGCATGCCTTGGCGCTGGCGGTTGTGCTGCTTGGCGCGCAACTCACGAAGGCGCAAGCACAAGAAGTCATCCGTGTCGGCAAAGCCGGACGAGAAGCTTTCTCCTTCGTGCCGGTCGATATCGGCGATCAGATGGGCTTTTTCAAAAAGCGCAATCTGAAAGTCGAGATTTCCAACTTCGCCGGGGACGCGCGATTGCAGCAGGCCATGGCGGCCGACGCTCTAGATATGTCGCTTGGTTCAGGGCCGGGCATGGCCTTCATTGTCAAGGGCGCCCCCGTAAAAGCGGTCGCGGCCTTCGCCGGGCCGCCGCTTCTTTTCGCTCTGGTCGTACCCAAGAACTCGCCCCTGAAAAGCGAGGTGGACCTAAACAACAAAACCATCGGCGTTTCAGGCGTGGGTTCGGTGACCCAATGGCTCGTCAACCAGATCGCGCTTAAACAGAGCTGGGGCCTTGGCGCAATCAAGGTCGTGGGCATTGGCGAGAACAGCGCCCGAGTCGCCGCCGTAAAGGCCAATAGCATCGACGGCGGCGTGGTCGATATCGCTTCGGCGCTACTTTATGCGCAATCGGGCGAGGGAAGAATACTGAACCGCTTCGCCACGGTCGCCAGCGACTTTCATGTCCATGTGATGTTCGCCACCGACAAGGCCATTACGCAAAAACCGGAGGCCATCCGCGCCTTCATCGATGGGTGGTTCGAGACCATCGCCTTCATGCGCGCCAACAAGGCCAAGAGCGTGGAAATCGCGGCCGAGGTCATGGGCACCGACAAAACCCTCGCCGCAGACATCTATGAAGAACTTATGCCCATGTTCGCAAACGATGGGCGCTTCAACCCTAGAGCGTTAGATGTATTGTCGAAGTCGTTTGTGGAGTTGAAAACCTTGCCCATTGAGCCGGATATGAGCACGCTCTATACTGAGGCGCTACTGCCAAAATAAACACCACTCGGGGGGAACGCCATGCTGAAAACGACAAGCAGGATGCTGACTGCGATGGCGCTGATTGCAGGCGTCTTCGGATTTGCGCCTGCGCAGGCTGACGCCATTCGCGTCGGCAAGGCGGTGCCGGAAGCATTCTCCTTTGTTCCGCTCGACGTGGGCATTCGTCAGGGCTTCTTCAAAAAGCGCGGGCTCGATGTGGAATCCATCGCCTTCGCCGGCGATGCGAAGATGCAGCAGGCTGCGGCGGCAGGAAGCATCGAATTCCTCCTGGGTTCAGGCCCGGCGTTGGGCTACATCGCCAAGGGCGCGCCTGTGAAGGGCATCGCCGCCATGGCTGGCCCTCCCCTCCTCCTCGCAATCGCCGTCAGGCCGGATGGACCTAAAACCGTCGCCGACCTTAGAGATAAGAAGGTCAGCGTCTCAACGGCGGGCTCGCTCACCTATTTCCTTGTCAGCGAAACCGCCCGTCGTCAGGGTTGGGGACCGAAGGGAATCGACATCAAGCCAATGGGCGCCATGCCCGGCCAGATCGCTGCGATGAAGCGCGGCGACATCGACGGCGCCATCATGGACATCGGAAACGCGCTGAACCTAGAGAAAATGGGCGAAGGCCGCATCCTCGTCCGCTTCCTCGACATCAAGGATTTCCATATCCATGTCATCTTCGGAACTGACAAGGTGATTGCGGAAAATCCGAAAGCCGCCAGCGCCTTCCTTGAGGGATGGTTTGAATCCATCCGCTTCATGCGCGCGAACAAGGCGCAGACCGTGAAGATAGCGGCGGAAGTGACGGAAAAGGACGAAGAGATCACCGGCCGGGTCTACGATGAACTGATGCCCATGTTCTCCGATGACGGGCGCTTCGACGCGAAAGCGCTTGAGCTGTTGTCAAAGTCCCTCGTCGAGCTTGATATTCTCAAGACTGAGACGGACATGTCGAAGCTCTATACGGAAGCTTTCCTGCCGAAATAAGCGACGACACTCTTTGACAGTCAGGCCGATGCAAGATCAGAACGTTTCCGTTCATATCCAAAATGTCGCGCATAGCTTCGGCGTCGAGGGACATGCCAAGCATGTGCGCGCCCTGCTGGACACGACAATGGACATCCATCGCGGCGAATTGCTCGCCCTGATTGGACCATCGGGTTGCGGCAAGAGCACGCTGCTGAACGTCATCGGCGGAATCTTGTCGCCAACGACCGGAACGGCGAGCGTCAACGGCAAGCCCGTGAATGGGCCGATGCCCCATGACATCGCTTATGTGTTTCAGGAAAATGCTTTGTTTCCCTGGAACACGATCATCGAGAACATCCGCCTCGGCATGCTCTTTCAGGGCGTCCCGAAATCAGACCATGAGGGACGGGCGCGGGCGGCCCTTAAGGCCGTTGGCCTCAGCGAATTCGCCGACCACTACCCCGGCCAGCTCTCTGGCGGCATGAGGCAACGCGCTGCTCTGGCCCGCGCGCTCAGCCTCGATACGCCGGTGGTGCTCATGGACGAGCCTTTCGGCGCCCTTGATGAGCAAACCCGCATGGTGCTCGGCGAAGACCTCTCGGAACTCCTTTCGCGCACAGGCAAGACGATCATTTTCGTCACCCATAGCCTCGGCGAAGCAGTGTTCCTCGCCGACCGCATCGCCGTCTTCACTGCCCGTCCCGGCCGGATCAAGGAGGTGATCCATGTGGAGGAACCTCACCCCCGCAAGGCGAGCTTCATGACGTCAGACAAGTTCAACGGCCTTCGCAATCGCCTGTTCGACCTGCTGCATGATGAAATCCGCAAGACGGTGAACCTTGGCTCTGGTTCAACCGGAGGCTTTTGATGAGCGGCCCGGTCAAGTCAGCCCCCATCGCCGATGAGCATGAACGCCGTGTCACCCGGCTCGTGCAGATCGGCTTCGTCGCGGCGCTTGGCGCGCTATGGTATCTCGCCACGAATGTCTGGGGCATGAGCCCCATTCTGCTGCCAAAGCCGCAGGGCGCTTTCAACGAACTTCTGGACATCCTGCGCTCCGGCGAATTCTGGCCTGATCTCTTCCTCACGCTCGCGGAGCTTGCGGGCGCTTTCGCCATATCAATGACCCTTGGCCTCGGCATAGGCTTTCTGGTCAGCCTATCCCCCGTCTATGTGCGGATCTTTGAGCCGCTGCTGGCAGGCGTCTACGCCGTCCCCATCATTCTCTTCCTGCCGCTTTACGTGCTCTTTTTCGGCCTCGGCGCATCCTCCAAGATCGCGCTGGGCGCGACCATCAGCTTCTATCCGATTGTCCTGAATACGATCGCGGGCTTCACCAGCATCGACAAGCTTTATGTGACATCGGCGAAATCCATGGGCGCTTCGCCAACAGTGCTGCTGCGCTATGTCTTGATCCCCGGCGCGTTGCCAATCATCCTTTCTGGGCTGCGCATGGGTTTTACGGTGGCCCTTCTGTCAATCATCGGCAGCGAAACCATCGCCTCGCTCGCCGGCCTCGGCCATCGCATCGTCAATCTGGCGGAGTCTCTCGAGATCGCGCGAATGTTCGCCTATATCGTCTTCGTGATAGCCATAGCCGCCACGCTCAATGGAATCGTGTCGCGGCTTGAAGCCAGCCGGGGCATGGACAAATGAAGTCCGGCTCACGCGTCTTCGGCTTCATGTCGACCTATCCGCGCTTGTCGCAACTCATAACCGTCATGATGTTTCTCGGCGCTTGGGAAATTGTCGCGCGTTTTTTCGTCGACAAGATGTTTCTGTCGCCGCCGAGCCGTGTCTATAGCGAAATTGATCGGGTCCTGAACACCAAGGGCCTGCTACAGGCGCTTTCCCTCACCCTCTATGAACTAACGGTCGCCTTCGCCATAGCGGTCGCCATAGGCATGGCGATTGGCCTGTCGGTTGGGCTCAACGCCTTTGCGCGCCGTTGTTTCATGCCGATCATCCTGCTGCTTTACGGCATTCCACAGATCGTGATCCTGCCCCTTTTCATTCTGGGGCTCGGCATTGGCCCGCCCTCGAAAATCGCCTTCGGCGTCACCCACGGCATTTTCCCGATCATTCTCGCCATCGTCGCAGGCGTGCAGAACCTTAAGCCCGTTCTGCTCACAAGCGCGCGCTCAATGGGCGCCAAGCGCTGGCATATCATGCGCTACGTCGTCTTGCCGCACATGATGCCGAGTTTCTTCTCTGGATTACGCCTTGGCATGACCGGCGTGCTGCTCGGCGTATTGCTGGCGGAGCTCTATGTCTCAACCGCTGGCATCGGTTACTTCACCGGCCTCTTCACCCAAAACTTCGATCCGACGCGCCTGCTCGGGCTCATCTCGCTCCTCGCTGCCATGGCGATCGTACTCAATGAATTCATGCGCACAGTAGAGCGACGTTTATCGCGCTGGCGCGGGAACGATTGACCGACCCGCGCCGCAGTTGATTTGATCAGCTTCTGGCGCTGACGCTGATGAGCGTAAAATCCGGGTCAGAAATGAAGTGCTGCGCGTAAGGCGCCTGCTTATATGCAAGCTCCAGGCGCGCCGCGCCTTCCTTGCCGCGACCAAGCGGAATGGGGTTCATGATCGGATTGGCGCCGATGGCGTCTTCGAGATCCTGCTTGAATTTGTCGAGATTTTCGACGCTGAAGCCAACATGGTCCATGCCAGTCGGCAGGATGCTCTGGCCCGCGAAATTGCGGATGCGCCAGGGCATAATCACAAGGGTAACTTTCCCATCAGTCAGATAATGATTGGGGTCCCCTGCGGGCGCATTGCGCTCCTCAAGCTCAAACACATCGCAGTAGAACCGCGCCATTTCATCCGGGCGCATTGTGCGCATCGCCACATGGCTGATGAAGCGTTCGTTCTGCTCGCCAGTATTCTCGACATAGACGCCCGCGCGGTTCTCCATCTTGCGCTGGGAAAGATCGAACACATTGCCGTCCGGATCATTGGCGGTGATGCCCGCAAAAGGACGCGTCGAGGGGCGCTCGATGTAATCAGCGCCGGGATACTTGCTCTTCATCCGATCGAGCACAGTCGCCACATCTTCAACCTCGATGCCGAAATGATCGAGCGCGGCGGGACGTCCAGCCTTGCGGGGATTGATGTTGAGGCCAACATAACCATCGCCAACTGTAATCGCGCGCACCGTACGTTCGAAGGTTTTGGAGGTGCGCATACCGAACAAAGACTGGTAGAAATTGGCTAGCAGGGCATATTGTTGGCTGACAATCGCCACATGATTGATTTTGGCGAACATTCCATTCGTTCCTTTCATTCTGCTGTTGGTGTGCCTGTTAGATTCATTGCTTCATTCGCCGCCTTCACGATTTCGGGGGGCGTGGAGAAAGCATCCGCGAGAATGGCCTGAAGCTTTTCACCCTGAACTTCGCCAATTTCAATACTGAGCCGCTCAGCCTCTGCGATGAAGGCCGGATCGCTCATGGCTGCATGAAACGCCTTGCGAAGAGCGGCTACGCGTTCGGACGGCACGCCAGCGGGCGCTAGAACCGGTCGGTCCATCTGCAGGGGATAAAGGATCAATTTAAGGATCCGCCGCGTACGATCATCGCTCGCGAATTCCGAAATCGCGGGCGCATCTGGGAAAAGCGGATTTCGCTCCAATGACACCGAAATCGGCACGACGACTTTCTTCTTGGGAAACCAATCGGGACGCGTCGATTTGATCGACGAAACAAGCCCGCCGCAGCGGCCATGCACTTCCCCACGCTCCATGGCGAGATAAACGTCGTTGCCGCCGGTATAGCCCGAGATGATCTTGATATTCGTGCCAAAGAGCTTGTTGATCATAGCGGGCATGGTCTCCATCTGGGATCCCGCGCCTGTTCCGCCAACGATATAGGTCTTGTCGTAAAAGTCTTTCCATTGGGTGACGCCCGAGGCCGTCCAGGAAACGCAAATTGCTTCGGATGAATTAATGCTGCCGATCCAATTCATCGCGCGCGGATCGAACGTTGCGCCCTTGATGCCGTAGAGCGGGGCGAAAGGCACGCTGGAATGAACCAGACCCAGGGTGGACCCATCGCGCGGCGCAACGCTTGCGAAATATTGCATGGCCCTGATGCCGCCTGCGCCAGGCATATTCTGAACGACAATGTTTGGATTGCCGGGAATGTGTTTGGCGAAATAGGGGGCGAAAGCGTGACCATAGCTTGCATAGCCGCCCCCAGCGCCAGTGCTCAACACAAGCGCCACTTGCTTGCCACGATAAAAGTCAGCCACCGGATCGCCAAGAGCTGGAGAGGCGGACGCCAAGGCGGCGCTAAGTAAGCAGCAACATAAGGCTGACACGCGCATTAATCTCAATCCTCCCCTATCGGCCTTTGGCCGTTATTTCGTTTGACCGCCCATGCTCATGGCGTCGCGGGCAGCCTGTAATATGTCTGGCGGCAGACCATATGCGTTGGTCACGATTTCTTCGAGGCGCTTGCCGCTGACCTCTTCAATCTCAAGGCCCAGGCGTTGCGCCTCCGATAGAAAGGCGGGGTCCGTGATCCCCGCATGAAAGGCGGTGCGCAACAATTCTAGCCTCTCTGCTGGAATGCCCGGCGGGGCCAGCATAGGCCGGTCCATATCCTGATAGGCGAGCAACACTTCCAGAATGTCGTGCGTGCGCTTGTCCGGAGCCAGTTCAATCAAGGCGGGCACATTGGGGAAATGCGACGACCGGCGTAAAGCGATCTGGATGGGGACCGCGACCTTCTTCGAGGCGAACCAATCGGGCCGCGTCGAATTGATCGAGCTGATGCTCACGCTGCATCGCCCCTGTATCTCACCGCGCTCGATGGCGAGGTTGACCTCGCTGCCGCCCGTATAACCCGACACGATCTTGATCTTGGTGCCGAACAAGCGATTGATCGCGTCAGGCAGCGTCTCCATTTGAGACCCGCCGCCGGTGCCGCCGACGATGAAGGGCTTCTCCATCATATCCTGCCAGGTGGCGACGCCCGAGGCATGCCAGGCCACACATAATTCGCCCGCAGTGTTCAGGCTGCCGATCCAGCCAAACTTGCGCGGATCAAACGCGGAGCCTGGCAGTCCGAACAGGGGCGCAAAGGGCACGCTTGAATGAACAAGTCCAATGACAGTGCCGTCCTTCGGCGCGTTGGCCGAAAGATACTGCATGGCCCGCATTCCGCCCGCGCCCGGCATGTTCTGCACGACAACCTTGGGATTGCCGGGCAGATATTTGGTGAGGAAAGGTGCGAAAGCCTGAGCATAGGTGGAATAGCCACCGCCAGTCCCCGCGCTCAAGATCCATGTCAGTTGCTTGCCGGTGTAAAATTCACCCTCAGCGGCGCACGCGACCCCGCCAAGCATCAGCGCCGCGCCCGCAGCAAGGCCCAGCAGCGCCTTCTTAGAGGGCGCGGCGCAGCTCACTTCAGGCCGCCACGTCGATCAGGATGCCATCGCAATCGGCCATCATATATTGGCCGAGCGGGCATGAACGCTGCATCAGGGCAAGCAGAGCCTCACCTTCAGGCCCGGAGAAAGAGGCAGGCGCGATGCGTGGATTGTTCGCCGCCATTGACGCAATATCGGCCTTGAAGGTTTCGAGGTCCTCGACCTTGAAGCCGATATGATCCATACCCATGGTGATGATGCCGGTGCCGTCATAATCGCTGATGTCCCAGGGCATGACTACGAGGGTCATGTGACCGTCGGTCAGATAGTAATTGGGATCGCCTTCCGCCTTGTTGCGCAGGGTCAGTTCAAACACCGTAGCGTAGAACTCGGCCATGGCTTCGGGGTTCATCGTCCGTAGCGCTACGTGATTGATATGACGCGGATTGGCGTTGCCATCGTTCTCAACATAGACCGAAGTACGGTTTTTCATGTCCCTCTGGGAAATGTCGAACATATTGCCATCGGGATCATGCGTTGAAATGCCGGCGAAGGGGCGCGTCGAGGGGCGTTGCAGCCACTTCACGCTCGGATACTTTTTCATTCGATCGAAAGCGGCGGCGCAATCCTCGACCTGAATGCCGAAATGATCGAGACCAGCGGAGCGGCCGGCGCGTCTCGGATTGATATTCAGGCCCACATAGCCATCACCCACAGTGACCGCGCGACCGTTGCGCGTCTTGGCGCTGGTCGTCATGCCGAAGGCGGCCTTGTAGAATTCCGCGAGCTGACCGTAATTGTCGCTGACGATGGCGACGTGGTTGATCTTAGCGAACGCCATTGGCGTCTCCTCCTGTCAGTTTGTTTTATGAAAGCACGCGCCGGCGCGTCACTTGAACAGATCGGTCGCGACCTTCAGCAGGGGCTCGCGATCCTCAAGGGGTATCGAGCCCATGAGCTTGATCTGCGCCAGACGCTTGGCGTCCGGATCGGTCAACTCTTCCTCCACCCCTTGAACCACGGTGCCCATCCACGCCTTCGCATAGATGACCTGCGATTCCTTGCTGACGAGGTGGTTGATCAAGAGCCGCGCCGCATTGGGATGAGGCGCCCCCTTCAGGATTGCGCCTTCGATGGGGGTATAGGGGCAGCCATCCTCCATCGCGACCACCTTCACCGGAAGGCCCTTCAGCGGCGAGGCGAAGGCGACGATCTGATTGATGAAGATGGGATATTCCCCACGCGCGATGCGGCGCGAATTTTCCTGCAGGTCGCGGCCGATGCCCATGTCCTGCGTCTTCAACTTCTCGAAATATTCCGCGCCATATTTGCGGTAGAGCACCCCGAAGACCGTCGCCCCGCTGCCGACCGCACGCATGTCGTCCGTCAGCATCTTGCCCTTCCACTTGGGATCGAGCAGATCCTTCCACTGTTTGGGCTCCTCGCCCGCCTTCACGTGATTGGTGTTGACCAACGTGCAGATCACCTGAACCCAGGCCGGCACCGAATGGCTGTTCGCCTTGAATGGCGCGCGCAGGTTCTTCATATTCGGAACGCCGCCATGTTCTGCGACGAAATCGGTCTGCCTTTGCAGAAGGATCGACGCGTCGCCGTGGAACTCCACGTCAGCCACATAGCGTTGCGACGTTTGTTCGGTGCGGATGCGCTCGGTCAACTCGCTCGCGCGCGCGTCAAATTCCTGCACTTTGACGCCATAGGTTTTCTCGAAGTTCTGGACCACTGCCTTCCAGTGCGGCGCCCCCAATTGCGCATGATAGACGGTGACGCTTCCTTCCTTCTTGGCGGCGGCGACAACCTTGTCCCAATCCTGCTCCTGCGCGGATGCAGGCTGCATCGCCGCCGCTCCAAACAGAACCAATGCTGTCGCCATACAAGAACGCATGATTTCCTCCCACTCCCCACTCTGGGGCGTCGTTTTGCTTCGTCCCACCGACCAGCAGCAATGCGCCGCGCTTGACGGAGAGGGCGTTATGGATTGAGGTGATCGTAGCAAGCGCAGCCCGGAGCGGAAAGCAAAATATCCGGACCCGCGTAGGGAGGAAGCATGCAGGTTCGGATGGATCATACAATCCCGGCGAAAGGCGCGGCGGTCGGCCTATTTGGCGGCGCAGCGGTGGACAGCGATGTGCATATCTCCGTACCCTCGGTGAAGGCGTTGCTGCCTTATCTCAACCAGTACTGGCGTCAGCAATTCCTCACACGCGGCATCGACCGACTCAGCTGGAACATGACGAGCGATCCGCCCAACGCGCCCATCACGGCTCGTCCCGACCGACGGCCGACGAGTGGGCGCCCGGGCAGCGACTTTTCCATACTTAAAGAAAAGCATCTCGACGTCTTCGGCCCCTCGGCCGCCATCGCCAACTGCATCTATGGGGGAGCGGCTCTACACAGTGAGGATATGGCCGCGGTCGTCTGCACCGCCGTCAACGACTGGATCGCCGCCGAATGGCTCGATCGCGACCCGCGCCTTCGCGCCTCCATCGTCGTGCCGCTGAACAATGCAGACCTCGCGGCTGAGGAAATCGAGCGCCGCGCGGGCGACCCGCGCTTCGTGCAGGTGCTGATGCTGGCCATGGGCGAGCAACCGCTGGGCAAGCGCGCCCATTGGCCGATCTACGCCGCCGCCAACCGCCACGGCCTTCCCATCGGGGTCCATGCAGGCAGCCTCTATCAGCACCCGGCCCTTGCAGGCGGCTATGGCTCATATTTCCTCGAGGACTATGTGGCGCAGGCCTTCGGTTTTGAAAGCTGCGTGCTAAGCCTCGTATCCGAAGGCGTCTTCGCGAAGTTCCCCGACCTGAAGTTTGTTTTCATGGAGTCGGGCGTGACCTGGCTCCCCGCGGCGCTGTGGCGTTTCGACAAGACCTGGCGCGGCGTGCGCGCAGAGGTACCATGGGTCAAGGTTCCACCCTCCCAGATCGTGCGCGACCATATCCGCCTAACCTTGCAGCCCTTCGATGAGCCTGAGGGCGCAGGGCGTCTGGAGCGTTTCTGCGAGCAGATGAAGTCTGACGAGATGGTGCTTTTCTCCACTGATTTCCCGCACTGGCATTTCGAGGGAGAGGCCGCGCTGCCCATCAGCGCCAGCAGTCCGCTCGCTCGCAAGATCCTGTGGGACAATCCGCGCGGGACCTATCCCCGCCTGAACGCCCTTAGCCCGGAGATTGCGGCATGAGCATCGATGTTCTCGAGCCGCAGGAGCGGCGCAAGTCCGGCGGCGCCCTGCAGGGGCTGGGCGTGGTCGATTGCGACATCCATCCTCAATTCTCCACCCCCGGCGAGATTCTCGAGTTCTTGCCGGAGCGTTGGCGCGACTATGTGCGCACCTATGGCGGCTTCTATCGCCAGCCGCTCGCCGACACGCTGTCTCATCCGCGCATGGCGCCGGATGTGGCGCGCGCAGATTCCTGGCCGCCCAGTGGCGCGCCCCCCGGCGGCGATCTCGCCTTCATGCAGAAGCAGCATCTCGACGCCAACAATGTCGAGCACGGCATGCTGATGCCCCTCAATCGCGGCCCCGGCAACCAGCGTAATCTCGAATATGGCGCGGCCCTCGCCACCGCCGTCAACGATTGGCAGATCGCCTGCTGGGTCGAGCGCGACCCGCGCCTGCACGCCTCCATCGTCTGCACGCAAGAGCACACGCCCTTCGCGCTGGCCGAAATCGAGCGTTGTGCGCCCGACAAGCGCTTCTCGCAGATCATGCTGCCGCCAAAGAGTCTTGAGCCGCTGGGACGGCGCAGGTACTGGCCTATTTTTGAGGCTGCGCAGGCCTTCAATCTGCCGATCGCCCTGCATGTGGGCGGCATCAACGGCTATCCGCCGACCGGCAGCGGCTGGCCCTCCTATTATATCGAAGAGCAACACACCAATGTGCAGGGCATGCAGGGCCTCATCACCAGCATGGTGATCGAAGGCGTTTTCGAGCAGTTCCCGAAGCTGCGGATGGTGCTCGTTGAAGGCGGCATCGCCTGGGCGCCGCCGCTCAAGTGGCGGCTCGACAAACACTGGAAGCGGCTGAAGAGCGAGGCGCCGCATCTCAAACGGCTGCCCTCCGAATATATCCGCGACCACATCTGGTTCACCACCCAGCCGCTCGACGAGCCGCCGGAAGATTCAGACCTTCTCGAAACCTTCGAACAGGTCGGCCTCGACCGCATCATGTTCTCGACTGACTATCCCCACTGGGATTTCGATGAACCAAGCTTCGTCGCCGCCAAACTGCGGATTGGGCCTGAAAAACTTCGCGCCATCATGAGCGGCAACGCAAGGGAGCTCTACGGCCTGTCATGAGCAAGTCCCGTTTCGTCGTCGCCAAAACCGGGGATGTGGCGCCCGGAACCTCGCTCCGCGTCAATGCAGGCGGGAGAGACATCGCCCTGTTCAATGTGAGCGGCGAATTTTTCGCGTTGGGAGACCGTTGCCCGCATGAGAGCGGCTCGCTTTGCGCTGGCAAGATCGTCGGATTCGCAGAGGCCGATGAGCCCGGCAAATATCGCCTCGTGCGCGATGGCGAATTTGTTCGTTGCCCATGGCATGGCTGGGAGTTCGACATCCGCACCGGCAAATCATGGTGCGATCCCGAAAAGTCCCGCGTGCGCGCCTATCAGACCGGCGTTGCGGCGGGGTCCGATCTCGTCGAAGGCCCCTATGTGGCCGAAACGTTCAAGGTGTCCGTTGAAGAGAATTACGTTGTCATTGAAATCTGACCGCCGGAGCGCGTCATGAGCATGCCCGCGAAGGCTGACCAAGGCTGGCGCATGCCCTCCCCGCGCGCGCTCGGCGTGACCGCGCTCGTGCTATTTCTGGGTTTCCTGACCATCTATCCATTCGGCATGCTGCTTTATGGCAGCCTGCACTCGACTCCGCCCGGCATGGCCGGCGAGTTCAATCTTGAGGGCTACCGAGAAGCGTTCAACGCGGCGAACTTTAGAATTCTGCTCGTCACGGTCGAGATCGCTCTCGCCAAAACCATTCCATCGCTCCTGCTCGCCATCCTGCTCGCATGGATCGTGGCGCGCACGGATACGCCGTGGCGTGGCAAGCTGGAGGTGCTGATCTCCCTGCCCTTCTTCATTCCGCCGATCCTGACCGCCATGGCCTGGGCCATGCTAGGCAATCCGCAGGTGGGCCTGCTCAACACGCTCTGGAAGTCGATGACAGGCGCGACCGTCTCGCCGATCAATATCTATTCATTCGGCGGCGTCGTCTGGCACATGATCCAGTATTCGACGCCGTTCCTCTTTCTCTTCATCGTCGACATCTTCCGCGCCATGGACCCGGCGCTGGAGGAATCGAGCCGCATGTGCGGCGCCTCGTCGTGGCGCACGTTCCGCTCGATCACACTTTTGCTGATGACGCCTGCGCTCACCAACGCTTTCATCCTGAGCTTCATCCGGGGCATGGAGAATTTCGAGTCGCCGCTATTCTTCGGCACGCCCGCAAAGATCACCGTGGTGACGACCGAAATCTATAACTCGATCCACCACCACGCGACGCCAGACTATCAATACGCCACCGCCATCAGCTTCCTTGTGATGATGCTGATGTTAGCTATGGTATTCGTGCAGTGGCGCATCCTGAGCGGTCGCAGCTTCCAGACCGTGACTGGCAAGGGCTATTCGCCCTCGGTGATGAAGCTCGGCCGCTGGCGCTGGGTGACCTTCGCTTTCTGTATTCTCTTCTTTATCGTCACAGTTGTGATGCCGGTGGCGCAGCTGCTGATCGGCTCCTTCTTCAAGTTCTTCGGCTTCTATCAGGCCGACATGCTGACGCTTGAGCATTACGAGGCCGTGTGGTCGTCGAGCGAAATATGGCGCGGCTTCACCAACACCATGTGGCTCGGCCTTATGGGCGCCAGCGCGACCATGGCGCTGGGCGGCGTCGTCGCTTACATCTCCGTTCGCACCCAATGGCGCGGACGCAGACTGATCGACGCGCTGGCGTGGCTGCCTTGGATGATGCCGGGCATGGTGCTGGGCATTGGCTTTCTCTGGGCCTTCGCAATGTTGCCGGGACCGATCCCGATCTATGGCACCATCTGGGCGCTGTTGCTGGCCTATATCGCACTCGGCACGCCCGTCTCGGTCCGCGTCATGTCGAGCGCCTATGCGCAGCTCTCTTACGATCTCGAGGAATGCTCGCGCGTCCACGGCGCGACCTTCATGCAGACGCTCTGGCGCATTCTGGTCGCGCTGGCGTGGCCCTCGTTTGCGGTCGGCTGGGTGCTCACCTTTTTCGGCATCATGCGCGAACTCAGCGCCTCCGTGCTGCTCTATGCGGTCGGCTCCGAAGTTTTGTCAGTCGTCCTGATGAAGCTCTGGGCCAATGGACAGGCCGAGCAGGTCAGCGTCATCGGCCTCTTCATGATGCTGCTCGTCATCCTGTTCCGCTGGGTTCAACTGCGGTTCTTGAACAGCCGGTTCGGTCAGGCTTAGGAAAGTTTTGAATGTCTGAAATCTTGCTAGAGGGCCTGAGTTGCCAGTTCGGCGCATCCACCGCGGTCGACGCCATCGACCTTGCGGTGGAGACAGGCGAATTCCTGACGCTGCTTGGCCCATCGGGCTGCGGCAAAACGACCACGCTGCGCATGATCGCGGGCCTGCAGCAAAGCAGCGGCGGGCGCATCAGCATCGGCGGCGAAGTCGTCAGCGATTCGGCGCGCGGCTTCTTCATGGCGCCGGAGCGGCGGCGTCTCGGCATGGTGTTCCAGTCCTACGCCATCTGGCCGCATATGACCGTCTTCGACAATGTTGCCTATCCCCTGCGCATCCGCCGCCGCCCGGCCGCCGAGATCAAGGAGAGCGTTGCGCGCGCCCTGCGCCTCGTCGAGATGGAGGCCTATGCCGAGCGGCCCGCCCCTGCCCTCTCAGGCGGCCAGCAGCAGCGCGTGGCCATCGCGCGCGCCCTCGTCTTTGAACCGCGCGTGCTGCTGCTCGACGAACCCCTTTCCAACCTCGATGCGCGCCTGCGCATGCAAACGGGCGATGAATTCCGCGCCCTGCAGAAGCGGCTCGGCATCACCTCAATCTATGTGACCCACGATCAGAGCGAGGCCATGTCGCTGTCGGACCGCATCGTGGTCATGCATGGCGGCAAGATCCTGCAGATCGGTGCGCCTGAGAGCATCTATCACCAGCCACAATCGCTGGCGGTGGCGAAGTTCTTCGGCACGCCCAATGCGCTGCAGGCGACGGTGCGCGCCGCCCTGCGTCTGCCCAACGGTCAGGTGGAGCTGGAGGTCGCAGGCGAAGGCTTCGCTGGTACATGCCGTGCCGCTGCGGAAATGCCCGTGGGTCAGAAGATCTCCATCGTCATGCGTCCCGAGCAGATGCGCTTTTGCAGTGGCGATGGTTTGGCAGAGGGGCTTCGCTGGACCGGTGAGGTGATGGAGTCCATTTTCCGTGGGCCATACCGCTCCTATAAGGTGCAGACGCCCTCGGGGGTGATCCTTGTCGATTGCGCGGGACTTGCTGCGCCAGTCGCTGGCGAGCGCGTCACCATAGAAACAGACGGGCGAGCAGGATGGGCCTTGCCATGCTGAACCTGACAAACAGGAGCCGCCCATGAAGCTTCCCTTCAAAGGCGTCATCGACTGCGATCTGCACCTGCCCTCGCCGCCGACCACGGCTCTCCTGCCCTATCTCCCGACTCATTGGCGCGATCAGCTTGAGACCCGGTTCATCCACAAGATGAACTTCCAGCTCACCAGCTATCCGCCAAACTCACCCCTCACTTGCCGTGAGGATTGGCGGGCGAAGAAGGGCGATGGTGAAAGCGATCTTGATCGGCTGCGGCGTCAGGCCCTCGACCCCTTCGGCGTCGATATCGCTGTTGCGTCCCTGCTGCATGGCGCCATCGCGCTCTTTAACGAAGACATGGCGGCGGCGCTCTGTTCGGCGGTGAATGATTTCGTCGCCCACGAATGGCTTGATCCTGAACCGCGCCTGCGCGGCTCGATCCTCATCACCGGCCAGAACACCGACCATGCGGTGGCGGAGATCGAGCGCCTCGCTCATGACAAGCGCTTCGTGCAGGTCATTCTTCCTGTCATGGGGGACATGCTGCCGGGCAAGCGGCAGATGTGGCCCATCTACCGGGCCTGCGAACGCCATGGCCTCGCACTCGCGCTTCATGCGGGAAGCACCTATCGCTTCCCCACCACGGGGTCGGGCTGGCCGTCCTTTCAAGTGGAGGATTACATCGCCAATAGCGCCGGCTTCGAGAACGCCATTGTCAGCCTGTTGTCCGAGGGCGTTTTTTCTGAATGTCCGAACCTGCGAGTCATTTGCCTTGAAGGCGGGTTTGGCTGGCTGCCGACCCTCATCTGGCGGTTGAACAAGGAATGGCGCGGCATTCGGCAGGAAGTGCCATGGATCACCCGCCAGCCCGGCGATATCCTGCGCGAGCGTTTCCGCTTCACGTTGCAGCCAGTGGAAGTGCCCGACGCCGCGCTGATCGCGCGCATCATCGGGCATATCGGCTCGGATGATTTGCTGCTCTTCTCGACCGACTATCCCCATGCCCATTTCGAGGGCGTGGAGGCGCTGCCCGATGGATTGCCCGAGGCCCTGATCAGAAAGATCACGCGAGACAATCCGCTCGCCGCCTATCCAAGGCTATCTGGTGGCGCGAGTGCGAACCAACCCGAAAAGGCGGAGCAAAGGTCATGAATGTTCCTCTCCCTTCGGTGACAAGCGCCCAGAAGATCGGCATCGTCGATTGCGACATCCATCCAGTGCAACGCTCGGCCGCTGATCTCTATCCCTATATGAGCCAGCGCTGGCGCGAACATAGCGAGATGTTCGGCCCCCATATCCGTCAAGGCCTCACGGGCATGCAGGTCTATCCCCGCATGATGGCGGCTGGCCAGCGCGCGGATTCCTATCCCGCAGGCGGCGGCCCGCCCGGCTCCGACCTCGACCTCATGCGCAGCCAGCATCTCGACGCGGTGGGCGTCGAATGGGGCATGCTCGTCGCGCTGAGCAAGGGCGGCATGGAGGAGCGCAACCCCGATTTCGCCACCGTGCTCTCCCATGCGGTGAACGACTGGCAGCGCCACGATTGGGTGGCGAAGGAGCCCCGTCTGCTCGCGGGCGTGGTCGTGCCTCAGGAAGACGCAGACTTCTGCGTGAAGGAAATCCATCTGCGGGCGCAGGACAAGGCCTTCAAGCAGATCATCATCTCGCCCCGCTCTGCCGAGCCTCTGGGACGGCGGCGCTACTGGCCGATTTTTGCAGCGGCGCAGGAATGCGGCCTGCCCATCGGCCTGCATCCAGCCGCATTCAGCGGCGGCGCGCCCTCGACCAGCGCGGGATGGCCGACCTATTATATGCAGGAACATTACGCCTTCTGCACGGGCATGCAGGGCAATATCGTCAGCATGATCTTCGAAGGCGTCTTCGAACAGTTCCCGAATTTGAAGATCGCCCTCATCGAATCCGGCTTCACCTGGATGCCCGCCATGTGCTGGCGCATGGATGCGGCTTTCGAGCGGATGCGCAAGGAGGTCCCGCACCTCAAGCGCCGCCCCTCGGAATATATCCGCGACCATTTCTGGTTCGCCACCCAGCCGATGGAGGAGCCCGAGAACCCGGCCCACCTGCCCGAGATCATCGAATGGATCGGCTGGGACAAGCTGCTCTTCTCCACCGATTACCCCCACTGGGATTATGACGATCCTCGCTACTGCATCCGCTTCCGCATGACCGACGCTCAGCGCTCCATGCTCTTCCGGGACAATGCGCGCGCATTGTATGGCCTGCCATGACGCGACAATTGAACCGCCACGTCATCGGCCGCGCCGACGACCTTCCGCCGGGCTCGCGCAAGCTGGTGCAGGTGGCAGGGCGCGAGATCGGCGTCTTCAACGTACATGGCGCCTTTTACGCGCTGGCGAACCGCTGCCCGCATGGCGGCGGCTCGCTTTGCGAGGGCTTCGTCACAGGCCTGTCGATCTCTGCGCATCCGGGCAAGTATGAGCTTGTTCGCGAGGGCGAATTCCTGCGCTGCCCCTTGCACGGATGGGAGTTCGAGATCGCCACGGGGCAATCCTACTGCGACCCCAAGAACACGCGCCTGCGCACCTTCAACGCTTCGGTTGAGCACGGCGCCGAATTGGTGAAGGGGCCTTATGTGGCCGAAAGCTTCGAGGTGAAGATCGAGGAAGATTATATCGTCCTCGATCTCTAAGCCTCGCGCCTAGCCATAAATTTCCTTGGCGAGCTGCAGATAGGGATCTATGCGCGTGAAATCCTCAGCGACGAGAGGCTTCACGTCGGCGAGCAAAGCGACCTCCGGGGCGAGCTTCGCCTTCAAGTCTGAAATGACGATGCCATGGCCAGTGTCGGCGTAGATCTCCTGCGCCTCATCCGACAGATAAAAATCGCAAATCAGTTTGGCCGCATTCGGATGAGGCGCGTTGCGCAGCACAGACACCGAATAGGAGCCATAGGTGACGCCTTCTTCGGGTATGATCATCTTCACCGGCAGCCCCTTCAGCCGCGCGTATTCCGACAGGATCAGCGGCACATAGATGGCGAATTCGCCCCGCGCCACGCGCCGCCCCGCCTCGCCATAATCGCGCGAGAAGACAGGCTGCTGCGCCGCAAGCTTTTCGTGATAGGAGCGGCCGAATTTATCCATGGTCATATGGAACATCACGCGGCCGCCGCCTGAGGTGCGCGGATCGTCGAAAAGGATTTTGTCCTTCCACTTGGGATCAAGCAGATCCTGCCAGCTCTTGGGCTCATCAGCCGGTTTGACCAGCGCCGTATTGACCAGAAAACCATAGTTGATCGTGAAGATCGGCGCCTGCATGCCATCGGCGCGGCTGACGAACTCGGGCTTCAACCGCGAGGCGTTGGGCAGGCCGCCGTGGCCCTCAAGGGTCTTGTCGATCTCCAGAGACATGAATGTATTGCTTGAGGCGGTATGCAGGACATCGCCCAGAAAGCGGCCGGCCGACTGCTCGATACGCGCGCGCTCACGCATCTCAGCGCCGCGAGCGGTGAGATATTCGACCTTGATTCCATAGGCCTTCTCGAAGGCCGTCGCGATGCGCCCGTGGGTGACCGGCGAAATATAGGCGGAATAAACCACCACCTTGCCTTCACGCTTGGCCGCATCCACCAAGGCCGGCGATTGCGCAGCCCCAGCGCGCGAGGCGCCGAGGCCCGAAAGGCTGGCGCCGGCAAGCAGCGAAAACTCGCGTCTGTTCAACATGGCTCGCTCCCGTCACAGCCGCTCGATATGTGCATCCGAAACCACCTTCGTCCATTTAATAACTTCGGCGGCGACCCTGTCCCTCAACGCATCGCCGCTTGAAGGCGCAGGATTACTGCCAAGCCCCCTCAGCCGTGAAGCGATGGCCTCATCGGCGAGGATTTCGCGCATGACCGCGTTGAGCCGCGCGACGATCTCTGGACTCAGCCCCGCGGGACCGGCAAGGCCCAGCCATGAGTTGGTGTCATAGCCGACGATCCCGCCTTCCGCGACGGTCGGCGTATCGGGCAAGGCGAAGAAACGACTGGCGCTGGTGACCGCCAGCGCGCGCAATTGCCCTGCGCGCACGCGCTCCAGCAAGACCGTCGGCGTGTCGACGATCAGATCAATACGCTGGGCGATCACATCGAGCATGCCCTCAGGGCCCCCCTTGTAGGGAACCTGATCTATGCGGATCTTCGCCATGGCCGCTAGCAATTCACCCGACAGGTGCTGCCCGCTGCCATTGCCGACATTGGCGCAAAGAAGCGGATTGGCCGCAGTGCGCGCGTAGTCGACGAGTTGGTTGATATGCTTGACGGGATGGTCGTTGTAGGTCGCGAGAATGAAGGGGTAGTCGGTTATCCCAGTGATCCATGCGAAATCCTCCACCGTGCGGTAGGGCAATTGCTTGTAGATCGCCGCTGACACGGGATGTCCGCCCGGAAGCACCGCCAAAACCTGTCCGTCCGGCTTCGCTCGGGCTGTATAGGCCGCCGCCAGAGTGCCGCCAGCGCCGGGTTTCGGCTCCACGATGAACTGGACGCCCAATTTTTGCGTCAAGGCCTCGGCAACGATTCGCGCCACGACGTCCGCATTGCCGCCCGCGGCAAAGCCATGAACGATAGTGATCGTGCGTTCTGGCCAAGCGGCCTGGGCAAGCTCCGGCCCTGCGGTCAAGGCCGCCATGCCTGCAAGCAGCGCGCGCCTGTCGATATGTGAGACCATGACCTTCCTCCCGTGACGCATTTTCCAAAACGCTAACGAGGATATGGCGGATTGTCTAGCAATGCGCGGACGATCGGCTCTCCCAAGGCCAGCTACTTGATGAGCGAGCGTTCAGGCCTCAATATGCTCCCAATTATATGGGAGAAGCGCATGCTGAGTCATTTGAAGACGCTGGCCATCGGCCTGGGCTTAGGCGCGCTGGTCGCATCTGCGCCCACCCACGCAGCCGACTTCTATCAGGGCAAGCGTCTCACCGTTCTCATCAACTTTGCAGCCGGTGGGCCAACGGATATCGAAGGGCGGCTCTTCGCGCGCAATGTCGTCAAGCACCTGCCCGGCGCCAGCGGCGTCGTCATCCAGAACATGGATGGCGGGGGCGGCGCGAATGGCACGAACTTTTTAGGCGAAGTCGCGCCCAAGGATGGAACGGTCATCGGCTATCTCACGGGAGCCGCGTGGCGCTATGTCACCATCAAGGAAAGGTCGCGGATCGACTTCCTCAGCTACAACATGATCGCCTATCAGCCCGGCACCACCGTTTATTATGCGCGCTCCGATGTGCAGCCGGGCCTCAAGGTGGCAAGCGACATCATGAAGGCGCAGAACCTCGTGGTCGGCGGCCTGACTGCGGATTCCTCCAAGGATCTTCTGGAACGGCTGACCCTCGATCTGCTCGGCCTCAATTATAAATATGTCACGGGATACACCAGCAACGCTAACGCCCGCCTCGCCTTGCAGCGCAACGAAATCAATATGTTCGCGGAATCACCGCCCGGTTACATCTCGGTGATCGCCCCCGGCCTCGTGGCGAAGGGCGAGGCTGTGCCCCTTTATTATGATCCCGGCTGGAACGGCGTGCGTTTCTCGCAACCCACGCAGGCCAAAGACCTCAACATGAAGCCCTTCCAGGAATTCTACCGGGAGGTGAAGGGCAAAGATCCCGAAGGCCAGCTATGGACGACCTACAAACATGCGCTGGCCATCAACGCCGCTATGCAGCGTCTCGTCGCCTTCCCGCCGGGCACGCCAAAACCCGCCATCGAAGCCATGCGCCAAGCCATCCGCAAGATGGCGACGGACCCCGATTACATCGCCGACGCTACGAAAACAGTCGGGTTCATTCCCGACTACGAAGCGAACGACAATGTGCAGAAGGAAGTCGAGAACGCCCTGTCGATCTCTCAGGAAGACAAGGATTTCATCGCGGACTACATCGCGCGCGGACAGAAGAGATAGCGCCACGCCATGAGCGATCTTCAGCCCATCATCCCCCGCCAGCCGGCGCCGCAACTCGTCGTTCCACTGGCGGGCGGTGGGGTTTACGATCTTGCTGCAGATGCGCCCCGCCTCTTCTCCATGGTGGTTTTCTATCGCGGCCTGCATTGCCAGCAATGCAACGCCTATCTCGTCGAACTCGATGGGATGTTCGATGAGTTTGAGAAGCGCGGCGTCTCCATAGTGGCCATCTCCTGCGATGAAGCAGAGCGCGGCGAGCGCACGCCAGCGGATTGGGGCCTGACGAATTTGCGCGTCGGCTATGGGCTCACGCCACGCAAGGCCCGGGACTGGGGCCTCTTCCTGACCGAAGGCCGCCCGCGCAAGGAGGGCCTGTCTGAACCGCCAGTCTGTTGCGAACCCGGCCTCTTCCTCATCAGCCCGGACAAGACGCTATTCTTCTCCGCCGTGCAGAACATGCCCTTCGCCCGCCCCCGTTTCGCCGACCTGATTGAGGGCTTCGAATTCATGTTCTCAAAGGGCTATTTCATCGACAAGGAATGTCCGGCGAAGGGCGAGCTGGTCAACGTTCCCTAGGCGCCCTTCAGACGCCGCACGATCTCTGGCCCATCAAGCACGCCGACAGCGAGGAGGATCGCGCCAAGCGCGATGTCGTTGATGAAAGGCGGCGCGCCGAGCGCATTCAGTCCCGCCCGCAGCAGCCCCAATGTCAGCACCCCCAGCGCAACGCCGAGAGGCCGCCCCGTTCCGCCCGCCAACGATACGCCCCCCAGAATGGCTGCGGCGGCTGCAGGTGGGATCACATCAGACAGGCCTGAAGCGGCGGCGGTCGCAAGCGCCATCGTCAGCAAGGCGCCCGAAAGTGCGGCGCAAAATCCGGAAAAGGCGAAGATGGCGATCAGTAGCCCTGTGACCGGCGCCCCCGCCGTGATGGCGGCGCGGCGGTCTGAGCCCATGGCGATGATCTCACGCCCCCAGCGCGTCGCCGCGAACACACCCGCCACCAGCGCGACGATAGCGATGCAGACAAGACTGCGTAGGGAGAAAAGGCCCCAGATGCGCCGGGTCACAGCCATGGTCGCTTCGAAATTGTCATATGGCAGAGAGCGATTCTCAGTGAGCACATAGGCGAGGCCGACGCAGGTCAGCAGGCCGCCCAACGTCACCCCAACAGAACTCAGTTGCAGGCGAACAATGATGAGCCCCTGCGCCACGCCAACCATCGCGCCAGCTAGCAGGGCTGCGGCGAGACCAAGGCGCGGGTCCTCCTGCCCAAGAGCGGCCATCAGGCAACCCGC
>CANGOK010000020.1 GCA_947455285.1 Beijerinckiaceae bacterium
AAAGCTAACGCCAGCCATGCGCGAATGCGAGTGAGCTTAAAGTGGGATTAGCACCCAGCGAGGGGCGATGGTGGTTCATCACCGTCTCGGCTTCTCGTCCTCAACCACGCGGAACTCCCCCTCGATCACATCGGCGGCCTGAGAGGGACCATGCTGGAAGGGACTGCGCCCGAAGGGGCCGCGCGGCATGTCCGCGCCCTTCTCGCCGAAGCCCATTTCGCGGAGCATCTTGCGCAGGCGCGCGCGCGCGATGAGGCCGGCTACGATGACCACGGGGGCGAGCAGCAGGGCGACGCCCAATCCGACGGCCAGAAGCATGAAGCCCAGGGCTGCGGCCACGACAAGGCCGAGCGCCATTCGCCAGCTCGTGGCGCTCTGGCTCCTACCGTTGCTGATGAGTAACCGGATCATCTGTCCCTCCGGAACAGAAAGTGGGCGAGACCGCCTTCGGTTGCAAGGTCGGAGAGCCGACCCTCACTTTCCCTTTTTCACCTGAATGGTCTTCAGATAGGCCATGAGGTCTTCGATTTCCTGCGGTTCGAATTCGAACAGGGGCATTTCCGGCCCCTCGTGGCCCACCATGATCCCTTCGCCCAGCGATTCCTCGAGCTCCTGAAGCGGGTAGCGTTGCCCCAGCGTGCGGAAGGGCGGGGATTTGGTGTTCTTGCTCGCCCCGGTGCGGTCCACCGAGTGGCATTCCGCGCAATTGACCTCGGCGATCTTCTTGCCCTGAGCCGCGCTGCCCTTGGCGAAGGCGGGGGCTGCGAGCGCGAGCGAGGCGGCGAGAAGGGGAATGGTGAGACGTTTCATGGGACGGGCTCCAGTCTGGGCCAAGCTAAGTCGAAGCCGCTGCGACTTTCCTTGATTTGACGCAGATGGAGCCGGTTTGCAAAGCCCATCCGCGAAGCTAAAAGGCTTTAACGGAGGAAACATCATGACCGCTGCCAAGGGCCGTATCGACGTCCATCATCATCTCCTGCCCGAATTCTACAAGGACGTGCAGCGCGCGGCCGGCATCGCCGGCTCGGCCTATCGCGGCTTTCCCGAGTGGTCGCCGCAATCCTCGCTCGCCCTGATGGACGAGCAGGGCATCGGCGCTGCGGTGGTTTCCTACACTTCTCCTGGCATCTGGTTCGGCGACATCGCCCAGACCCGAGACCTCGCCCGGCGCTTCAATGACTATCTCGCCGAGCTTGTCGCGAGCGCCCCCACCCGCTTCGGGGCCTTCGCCTTTCTGCCCCTGCCGGATGTCGACGCCTCGCTCAAGGAGCTCGCCCGCATCAGCGACGATTTGAAGCTCGATGGCGTCTGCCTGCTGACCAGCGTCGATGACCGCTACATCGGCCATCCCGATTTCGAGCCGCTCTATGCGGAGCTCAACCGCCGCAAGACCGTGACCTTCATCCATCCCTGCTACCCCCCGGGCAAGGAAGCCGATGGCTGGGATCTGCCGCGCATGCTCGTGGACTATCCCTTCGAGACCACAAAGGTCGCCACCAACCTCATTCTGAAGGGCGTGACCACGCGTTGCCCGGACATTCCCTTCATCTTGTCCCATTCGGGCGGCACGCTGCCCATGCTAGCGCACCGCATTTCGATCTTCGATAAGACGACGAGCTTCCGCAACAACTATCCCGAAGGCGCGCTCGCTCATATCCGCCGCTTCTTTTTCGATACGGCCCTGTCAGGCCATCATGCGCCGCTCGACGCCCTGCGCGCTTTCGTGCCCGACAGCAACATCCTCTTCGGCACCGATTATCCCTATATCTCCGAAGATGTCGTGACGCTGGAGCGGCAGGGCTTCGACGCCTATCAGGGCTTCAAGGGTGAGGCTCTGCAGGCGGTCGAGCGCGGCAACGCCATGCGGCTATTCACTCGTCTGGCTGGCTGAGCGGTCATCATCAATAAAGCTTACTGGCCTGCGAACCCGATGTGGGGCAGGCGCGTTTGTTCATGTGATCAGTGTGTCCGGCGATCCGGCGGGCGCGGGAGAAAAGCATGTACAAGGCGCCTGCAGGACGCGTCGAAACCATTCAACAAGCGCTCGGGCATGATTTGCGCAATCTCCCGATACCCGAACCCAATGAGCGGATAGCCGGCGCCTTGATGCGCGCCATTCAGGATGTCGCGACCCTGACGCCGCTTGAGGGCGAGCGCAGGCCGCTCCCTTGCCGTCACCGCAAGAGCTGAACAGACGCGAAAGGGCAGGGGCCTCAGTGCCCCGCTTCGCGCCCGCTCGTCACGCCCTGCCAGCCGTCAGGATAGCGCCAGTCCTTGGCCGCGCGCATCCGGTCGCAGTAAACGGGCACGGTCAGCCCGAAAAGGTCCCAGCGGGTGAGATAGCTCAGCAGAAATCCGCTCGCGCCCATCTCCCAGAGCTTGCCGACCTCGCCCGCCAGCAGCAGGCGTTTTTCTTCGTCGGTTAGGGGAAAGCGCTCCATCGCCGCTTTAGGATCGGCCTTGAGTTCATCGCGCACGCCAAGGTCATGCAGCGCTGAACGGCAGAGTTTATGCACGCCATAGATGCTCATCGCTCTTACTCCCAGCGCCAGACGCCAAAGGCGTGGCCATGCGGTTGCGGCTCCAGCATGATCGGAACCTGATCTCCGATGACGCCGAGCATGGCGATCCAGTTCAACAATTCACCGCCTGCATTGCCCGCGCGCGTCATCTGCTCGGACGTCGCCTCTTCGATGAGATCATTGATCGCGTGGGTGCGAAGGAGGTGGACGATGCGGTCCACCCATTTGCGATCCGGCACGCCCGACCGCTCGTTGACGGGGATCTGCGGCCCACCGATTTCAAGCGAGAAGCTGCCGCTGGCGAAAACCGCGACCCGAAGCGGTTCCTTATAGGTGCGGATGGCGCTGCCGATCATGCGGCCGAGATCGTGCGCGCGGCGCGCATTGGGCAGCGGGTTTGAGAAGCAGTTCACGAAGATCGGCGCCAGCGCGACCTTGCCGTGCGGGGCGATGAAATGCCACGGCACAGTGAAGGCGTGGTCGACGCTGAATTCCTGGCTCAGCGTGAGATCGAAACCGTTCTGGATGCCGGTGCGATGGATATGCGAGGTCAGGCCCTCGTGCACGGGGATCTGATATTGCGGCATGGGCGTCTGGTCGTTCGGACCGGAGGTCTGCGACGCCACGCCGACCGCGAAGAGCGGGAAATTGTCGAGGAAAAACGTGTTGAAATGATCGTTGGAGAACATGAGGACCACATCGGCCTTCACCTCCTCGATATGGCGGCGCAGTTCCGCATAGAGGCCATTTTCAACAAAGGCCGGATTCTTCAGGACTGTTGAAGGCAGGCTGGGCGAATGAGGCGCCCCAAGACCCGCGACGATCCTTGCCATGTCGTTTCCCCCTTCTTGACTGCGCGTAGTCTAGCAAGCGGCCGCGCTCGCGCACAAGTCTTGCCATAGCAAGCGCCCGGCGCGATGTTGGCGCATCAGATAGTGAGGAAACGCCATGAAGACGCGCAAACTCGGCCGCTCCGGCCTCGATGTCTCCATCACCGGCATTGGCTGCAACAATTTCGGCGGCAGGCTCGACAAGGAGGGAACGCGCGCCGTCCTTTTCAAGGCGATCGATCTCGGCGTGACCCTGTTCGACACCGCCGACATGTATGGCGATCGCGGCGGGTCAGAAACCGTCATGGGCGAATTGCTCGGCGCGCGCCGCAAGGACATCGTTCTGGCTACGAAATTCGGCATGGCGATGGATGATGGAGGCCGCAAGCAGGGCGGATCGCGCGGTTATATCATGGAGGCGGTGGAGGCGAGCCTGAAGCGTCTGCGCACCGACTGGATCGACCTCTACCAGATCCACCGCCCCGATCCCTCAACGCCCATTGAGGAGACGCTCCGCGCGCTCGACGATCTCGTGCGTCAGGGCAAGGTTCGCTACATCGGCTGTTCGAATTACGCGGGCTGGCAATTGACTGAGGCGCTTTGGACGTCGCGTCTTGGCGGCCTTGAATCCTTCATCTCCTGCCAGAACGAATATAGCCTCGTGGAGCGTGGCATAGAGGCCGAGCTTGTCCCTGCGATGACGCAATATGGCGTTGGCCTATTGCCATTCTATCCGCTGGCGGCGGGGCTTCTCACCGGTAAATATGCGGGCGGCGCCGCGCCTCAAGGCGCGAGGCTCACGCGCTTTCCAAAGCTTGCGGGACGACATCTTTCAGATCGCAACCGCGCCATCGCCGACAAGCTCGACGCCTACGCGAAGGAACGCGGCCGCACATTGCTCGAGCTTTCGATGAGCTGGCTCGCCATGCAGCCGCGCGTCTCCAGCGTGATCGCAGGCGCGAGCACGCCCGAACAGGTCGAAGCCAATGCGAAGGCTGTGGGCTGGGCCATGAGCGCGCAGGAGCTTGCTGAGATCGACGCGATCACACGGGGCTGAGGCTCAGGAGCGCAGCACCAGCACCGAACATTTGGCGTGGCGCACGATGGTCTTGGCGTTGGAGCCAAGCAGATAGGTCGACATTGCCGGGCGATGCGAGCCGATGACGATGAGGTCGGCGCCCCATGCCTGCGCCTCCGCCAGCACTTCGGGATAAACGCCCCCGACGCGCACCACCGTCGAGACACGCTCAGGCGGTATGGGAAGCCTTGCGGCGAGATGCGCGAGGCTCGACTGCGCGCTTTCCTGCTGCTGCGCGTCGAAGTCGGCGGGAACCACATCCATGAAAGTCGCTGGCAACAGACGTTGCACATTCACGAGCCGCAGCGCGGCGCCGGACCATTCGGCAAGCTTGACCGCCCTGTCGAGCGCGAAGCGCGTGATCTGAGGTTCGTCGAGATCAACGGGCACGAGAATGGTTCTGAACATGGCGCGCTCTCCCTGCAGACTTGTCGTTCAAGCCTTGGCCTGAAGTCGGGCGCGCCATGGCGGGATCAAGTCCCTCAACAGGTCAGCCGCGTCGCAGGAGCCCGAAGACGAGGGAAAGCACAAGCAGCACCAGCGCCACCCAGAAGAGCAGGCGCGCGCCCTCCATGGCTGTGCCGGCCACGCCGCCAAAGCCTAGAAGAGCGGCGACCAGCGCTACGACGAGGAAGATGACCGCCCAGTGCAGAAGATTGCCGAAGTTCATGGGAGCCTCCTCAGCTTGCAGGAGATGTCATGCTTTGGCGGCGCGTGATTGGCGCCCCTGCCATGTCGTTACGATCGAGCGCAGCATCCACGCGGCCTTCTCATGAAAAGCTAGCATGTGGTTGATGAGATCCTGCGTGGCGAAGTCCTGGTTCTCGTCCGCATCGGCTGACAGGGGACGCAGCTTGCGGAGCGCCGCCTCGTGACGTGCGAGGAGATCCTTCAGCATCTCGTCTTCATCGGGCATGACGTCGGGAATCTTCACGCCGCTGGGAAAATTCTTGATCCCCACAGGCGCGGCGAAGCCGAGCTGGCGTACTCGTTCCGCGATCTCGTCGGCGGTTTCGAACAGGGTTTCGTAATGCTGCTGCAACAGCTTGTGGATGGGTTCGAACAGCGGGCCGCGCACGTTCCAGTGATAAACGTGGGTTTGCGCCATCAGGGAATAGGCGTCATCGAGCACGCTGCTCAGCTGCTGCGCGAAATGTGCGCGCAGTTTTTCGGACAGGCCAGTGTCCATGGGCTCGGTGGTGGCTGCGCACATTTTTGGGTCTCCTCGAACTGAGCCGGGGCTTCGCGCGTCAAGCGCGCTCAGCCTGTCAACAGGGGCTCAGTTGCGAGGTTCCAAAAATGGGTGGCGTCGCGTCGCTTAGTGCGCGGCGGCCTTCTGGGCGATGGCTTCGCAGATGGCGGCCAGAGCCTTGTCGGCGCCCGCGCCGTCAGGACCGCCAGCCTGGGCCATGTCAGGCCGTCCGCCGCCGCCCTTGCCGCCGAGCTGTTCGGCTGCGATGCGCACGAAATCCACCGCGTTGAACTTGGCGGTCAAGTCCGGCGTCACGCCGACGACCACGCCAGCCTTGCCGTCTTCCGCGACGCCCACGATGGCGACGATGCCGGAGCCGACCTTCGTCTTGGCCTCGTCCGCGAGCGACTTTAGGTCCTTCATTTCGACGCCAGTGACCGCGCGGGCGAAGAGCTTCACGCCTGAGACGTCGCGCAGCCCGTCATCGCTTCCGCCGCCGCCGCCGCCCATGGCGAGCTTGCGGCGCGCTTCGGTCAATTCGCGCTCAAGCTTGCGGCGATCTTCGATAAGAGCCGCAAGGCGTTCGGCGGCGTCATCGGCGGGCGCCTTCAACAGGCTTGCGATCTCGCGCAGACGCTTGCCTTCTTCGTTGAGATGCTGGCGGGCGCCATCGGCGGTCTTTGCCTCAAGGCGCCGCACGCCCGAGGCCACCGCGCTCTCGCCCACGATGGAGACAAGGCCGATGTCGCCGGTGCGCCGCACATGGGTGCCGCCGCAAAGTTCGATGGAGAAGGGCTTGCCGGCGCGCTCGCCTTCGGTCTCCACGCCCATGGTCACGACGCGGACCTCGTCGCCGTATTTCTCGCCGAAGAGCGCGCGGGCGCCTGACTCGCGCGCGTCGTCGACGGCCATGAGGCGCGTCTCCACGGGGCCGTTCTGAAGGACCATGCGGTTCGCGATTTCCTCGACCTGCGCCAGCTCATCGTCGCTGATGGGCTTGGGATGGGCGAAGTCGAAGCGAAGCCGGTCGGGCGAGACCAGCGAGCCCTTCTGCGCCACATGATCGCCGAGCACCTGACGCAGCGCTTCGTGCAGCAGATGGGTGGCGGAATGGTTGGCGCGGATGGCGCCGCGGCGGGTGTGATCGACCTCGAGTTCGAGGGCCTGGCCCTTGCGCAGGGCGCCGAGTTCAACGGTCGCCTCGTGCACGAAGAGATCGCCGAGCTTCTTCTGGGTGTTGGTGACGCGCACCTTGAGGCCGACCGCGCTCATGGCGCCGGTGTCGCCGACCTGACCGCCGGATTCTCCATAGAACGGGGTCTGGTTGAGCACCACGAGGCCGCTCTGTCCGGCCTCCAGCGCCTCGACTTCCTTGCCGCCCGCGATAAGCGCAGCGACGACGCCTTCAGCGCGCTCAGTCTCGTAGCCGAGATATTCGGTCGCGCCGACCTGATCGCGCACGCCGAACCAGACGGTTTCGGTCGCCGCCTCACCAGAGCCAGACCAAGCCTTGCGGGCCTCGGCGCGCTGGCGCTCCATGGCGGCGGAAAAAGCTTCGGTGTCGACGCCGACGCCGCGCGCGCGCAGAGCTTCCTGCGTCAGGTCGAGCGGGAAGCCATAGGTGTCATAAAGCTTGAAGGCGATCTCGCCATTGAGCCTCTGGCCGCTGACAAGATCGGCCGCTTCTTCGTCGAGGATGGAGAGGCCGCGCGCCAGAGTGGTGCGGAAGCGCGTCTCTTCGACCCGCAGGGTCTCGCTGATGAGCGCTTCGGCGCGGAGGAGTTCGGGATAGGCCTGACCCATTTCGCGGGTGAGCGCGGGCACGAGGCGCCACATGAGGGGATCGCGAGCGCCGAGCAGCTGCGCATGGCGCATGGCGCGGCGCATGATGCGGCGCAGGACATAGCCGCGTCCTTCGTTCGAGGGCAGCACGCCATCAGCCACAAGAAAGGCGGATGCGCGCAGATGGTCGGCGATGATGCGGTGGCTGGCCTTCTGGGGGCCGTCCGCGTCGACGCCGGTGGCGTCGGACGAGGCGCGGATCAGCGCGCGCATCAGGTCTATGTCATAGTTCGAATGAACGCCCTGCAGGATCGCCGCGATGCGCTCGAGGCCCATGCCCGTGTCGATGGAGGGGCGGGGCAGGGGGATGCGCTGGCCGCCGTCCACCTGTTCGTATTGCATGAAGACGAGGTTCCAGAATTCAAGGAACCGGTCGCCATCCTCATCGGGGCTGCCGGGAGGGCCGCCCTGCAGGGCCGGGCCTTGATCGTAGAAGATTTCCGAGCAGGGGCCGCAGGGGCCGGTCTCGCCCATGGACCAGAAATTGTCTGATGTCGGGATGCGGATGATGCGATCGTCGTGGAAGCCGGCGATCTTCTTCCAGAGATCGAAGGCCTCGTCGTCGGTGTGATAGACGGTGACGAGCAGGCGATCCTTCGAAAGCGCGAATTCCTTGCTGATCAGCTTCCAGGCGAGTTCGATCGCTTCAGCCTTGAAATAATCGCCGAAGGAGAAATTGCCGAGCATCTCGAAGAAGGTGTGGTGGCGGGCGGTGTAGCCGACATTGTCGAGATCGTTGTGCTTGCCGCCTGCGCGCACGCACTTTTGCGCAGAGGCTGCGCGGCTGTAGGGTCGTTTCTCGGCGCCGGTGAAGACGTTCTTGAACTGGACCATGCCCGCATTGGTGAACATCAATGTCGGGTCATTGCGCGGCACGAGCGGCGAGGAGTCGACGACCGAGTGCCCGGCGCCCGCGAAATAATCAAGAAAAGTCGACCGGATTTCGTTGACGCCGCTCATGTGACGAACCGTTCCTGTTCAGCCGCGCCTGCGGCCTTGCCCAAGTCGCCGGGACCGAAATCGCCCGGAACTCTGAAAGGTCGCGGCGCTTCGTCAATACGGGGAAGATGCGCCTCAAGAAGGCGCTTTCACGCAAGGAAAAAGCCCGGACCTTTCGATCCGGGCTGTTCTAACGGCGGGATGGGAGACTGTCGAGTGAGAACCCTTGGTCAGCGGGGCGGATGCTCAGCTTTCTGAGGCGTCGCCCGGCAGGGGTCACTCGCCGTCGTCTTCCGGGCCGCCCGCATCGAGGATCTTCTCGGCGATGAGGCCGGCGTTCTCGCGGATGGCCATTTCGATGCGGTTCGCCGCGTCGGGGTTCTGTTTCAGGAAGGTCTTGGCGTTTTCACGGCCCTGACCGAGGCGCTGGCTGTCATAGGAGAACCAGGCGCCGGACTTCTCGACCACGCCGGCCTTGACGCCGAGATCGATCAGTTCGCCCATCTTCGAGACGCCTTCGCCATACATGATGTCGAATTCGACCTGCTTGAAGGGCGGCGCGACCTTGTTCTTGACGACCTTCACGCGGGTGGCGTTGCCCACCACTTCCTCGCGGTCCTTGATGGCGCCGGTGCGGCGGATGTCGAGGCGGACGGAAGCATAGAACTTGAGGGCGTTGCCGCCGGTCGTGGTCTCGGGAGAGCCATACATCACGCCGATCTTCATGCGGATCTGGTTGATGAAGATGACCATGGTTTTGGAGCGCGAGATCGAGGCGGTGAGCTTGCGCAGGGCCTGGCTCATCAGACGGGCCTGGAGGCCGGGCTGCACATCGCCCATTTCACCTTCGATTTCAGCGCGCGGGGTGAGGGCGGCGACCGAGTCGATGACCAGAACGTCGACCGCGCCGGAACGCACGAGCGTGTCAGTGATTTCGAGCGCCTGTTCGCCGGTGTCAGGCTGGGAGATGAGGAGATCATCAAGATTGACGCCGAGCTTGCGAGCGTAAACGGGGTCAAGCGCATGTTCCGCGTCCACGAAGGCGCAGACGCCTCCGCGCTTTTGCGCCTCGGCGATGACATGCAGGGTCAGTGTGGTCTTGCCGGAGGATTCAGGCCCATAGATTTCGATGATGCGGCCGCGGGGCAGGCCGCCCACGCCCAGCGCGATGTCGAGGCCGATCGAACCGGTGGAGACGGTCTCGATTTCGACCGCCTGCTGGTTCTTGCCGAGGCGCATGATCGAGCCCTTGCCGAAGGCCCGTTCGATCTGTGAGAGCGCGGCGTCGAGCGCCTTTGTCTTGTCCACGGAGGTTCCTTCCACAAGGCGGAGATTCGCTTGGCTCATGGGTGCTGATCCTTCTGGCAGGCGCTTTTGAATTGCGCAACGGGTTGGTTCGATCTATCCAATGCCAGAAGCGTACCTTGTTTGTTCTCTAACACAAGTTCTTTTTTTGTTCTCATGGGAACTTTTTTATAAGCCCCTCAACTTTCGTGCGTTTCGCCGCCGTTCACTGCTATCACCTGCCCATCGATATAGGAGGCGGCGTCGGAAACGAGGAAGCTCGCCACCCGCGCGATTTCGCTAGCGGAACCAATGCGGCCCGCCAAAGTGCGGCGGCTGAGTCGGCGCACGGCCTTCTCGTCGTAATGCGCCATCATGGCGGTGTCGGTGGCGCCGGGGCTCACGGCGTTGACGCGGATATGGAGCGGCGCGAAAGAGCGCGCCAGGGCGCCCACGAGACCAATGACCGCAGCCTTGGAGGTCACGAAGGCCGGGCAGCTGCTGACTTCACCGCCATGGCCGCTCAAATTCACGGATCCGGAACTCGTCAGGACAATGGCGCCGCCGCCCGTCTTGCGCATGGCTTCGGCGGCCGCCTTGGCCATCAGGAAAGTGCCGGTCACGTTGATTGAAAGGAGTTTGTTGAACTCTTCTGGCTCAAGGTGGCGCCAGTCATGGTCGGAGTGAACGCCAGCCATGTGAATGAGGCCGTCGAGGCGTCCGAAGCGCTCCACCGTCGCCGCCACGACCGCCCTGCAGCTCGCCTGATCCGAGACATCGAGCTTTTGCAACAAGAGGGTGTCAGTCGCATCGTCATGGACATCGTCGTCATGGAAGGGTTTCAGGTCGGCCGCGCAGACCCGCTTGCCTTCATGCAGGAGCAGATCGGCGCATGCGCCGCCAATGCCGCCCGCCGCGCCGGTGACAAGAATAACCCTGGCCTTTGAAGACATATTCATTCCCCCGGGCGTTGCAAACGCAACATCAGTTCAGACTTCCCTTTACCGCCTCGACGAGTTGCTTGAGCGTGAAAGGTTTCGGCAGGAAGCCGAAGTCCTCGCCAGCAGGAAGATTCTTCTGGAAAGCATCTTCTGCATAGCCGGACACAAAGATAACCTTGCATTTTATGCCGCGTTTACGCAACTCGCCAAACATGGTGGGCCCATCCATTTCCGGCATCACCACATCAGAGACGATGAGATCTATCTTTCCGCCCTGCGCCTCCACCACGTCGAGGGCTTCAAGGCCGGAGGCGGCTTCAAGCACCGTATAGCCGCGAGAGGCCAGCGCTCTGGCGCCGAACGCGCGCACGGCTTCCTCATCCTCGACGAGCAGGATCGTGTCGCGGCCGGTGAGATCCGCTGCGGGCGCCTTGGCGGCTTCTTCCACGGGCGCGGCTTCTGCGGTTTCGGCGGGTATATGGCGGGGCAGGAAGATGCGGAACGTCGTGCCCTTGCCCACGGTGGAGTCGCAAAGGATCCAGCCGCCGGTCTGGCGCACGATTCCGTAGGCCATCGAGAGGCCGAGACCCGTGCCCTTGCCGACTTCCTTGGTGGTGAAGAAGGGCTCGAAGATCTTCTCCTTCACATCCTCGGGGATGCCCATGCCGGTGTCGCTGACCTCGACCAGCACATATTCTGCGGGCGTCAGGCTCTCTTCATTGAAGCGTGCGCAATCGGCGGGGCTGATGTTGGAGGTGCGGACCTCGATCCGCCCGCCATCGGGCATCGCGTCGCGCGCGTTGACCACAAGGTTGACGATGACATTTTCGAACTGGTTGATGTCGGCCAGCACCAGCCAGAGATCGCGCCCATGCTTGAGATCGACTTCGATGGTTTCGCCGACGAGCCGACGCAGCAGCATTTGCAGTTCTGACAAAACATCGCCCAGTTGCAGAACCTGCAGACGCAGGGTCTGGCGGCGCGAGAAGGCCAGCAGCTGACGCACCAGCCCCGCCGCGCGATTGGCGTTCTGCTTGATCTGCATGATGTCCTGGAAGGACGGATCAGTCGGGCGATGGTTCGCCAGCAGCAGATCCGAATAGCCGATGATGGCGGTCAGAACATTGTTGAAGTCATGGGCCACGCCGCCAGCGAGCTGGCCGATGGCCTGCATTTTCTGCGACTGGGCGAAATTCTGCTGCAGGGTGCGCTGCTCGGTCGTGTCGAGGGCGTAGATGGTCGCTGCCGCGCCGTCGCCGCCATCTTCGGCTGATGACACGAAGAAGCGCGCCGAGTGACCGCCGTCGCCTGAAAGTTCGGCGTCGAGGGGGGCGATGTCGGTGACGCCCCTGACGGCGGCTTCGAGCGCCCTTTGCAGGGCGGGACGGTCGCGCTCGATGAGGGCGTCGTAAATGGAAGAAGGCGTTTCCGCATCCGCTCCCTTCTTGGCGTCGCGCGACAGGCGGATGAAGGCTGCGTTGGCGCGCAGAATCCGGCCTTCGCGATCGAGCGCAGCGATCGCCATGGGAGTCTGGTTGAAGAACCGCGCGAACCGCACCTCAGCGGCGCGCAGGTTCTCGGCAGGCTCCTCGCCGGGCGCGCGGTTGAGTACGAGGGTGCGCGAAGCGCCGGGCTGGCGGTCCTGCCCGAAGGCGACCCGATGCAGTAGCCGCACCGGCAGGCTTTGGCCATTGCGGCGCTTGAGATCGACGTCGAATTGTTCGGTCTTGACCGCGCCGGGCCCGCCTGAAACCGCCGCCACGAGAGCAGCCCCGTCGCCGGCGACGATGTTCGACAGTTTTTGCCCGCCCGAGCCCACCTGCGCGAGATCGTAATCAAGCCAGCCCGCGAGCGTGGCGTTCATATAGGTGATGGCGCCGTAGCGATCGACGGAGAAGAAACCGGCTGGCGCGTGATCTAGGAAATTGATCGCGTGCTGGAGTTCCTGGAAGACATTCTCGTGGCGCTCGCGCTCGCGGGTCACATCAGCGATCATCCACAATGTCTCGCGGGGCTGACCGATTCGCTCCAGCGGACGCACCCGCACCCGGTACCAGCCCACATCTGCGTCGCCCATCAGGGGCGGGGTCATGCGCAGGTCTTCGGCTCCCTTCTTGCCCTCGCGGGCGGCCTGGGCGAGTCGGTAGATGGCTTCGGAGACTTCCGGCGCGCCCGAAAAGAGCCGCTCGACGGAGCGGATGTCAGCGGGGTCGCGGGCGCCCGACATGGCCATATAGGCCTCATTGGCATAGATGATATGCGTGTCGCCCTGAGTGACGAGGAGGCCTTCGCCAGCGGAATCCGCAATCTGCCTTGTAATGTCATCGCGAGAAGACTGTCCAGAAAGCTGAACAAATCCAATTGTATAGGCAAAAAGGGCGATGACGCCGACAACTGCAAGAAGGGCCAGAAGGCCAATCGTCACCCGCCCGGCCTGATCGGGCGGCAGGAAGGAAGAGGCGATGGCCGCCGAAACGAACAGAACCGCGAAGGCTAGCACAAGGGCTGGGCTGCCCTTTCGGTCCGACCGGTCGAATGCGCCCATTTTCGGCGTCTGGCTCATGAGCTGGTTCCGTGGCTATACTTGAAAGCGGTCCCCCCGGGACCTCGATTCGCCCGCAGGATGAGGCCGGAGCATTGTGTTTGCAATGCTCGCTGGACATCCATTAACCAAACATTAACCCTATGGGGCGCCGCGAGCGTCAGTGTGTTAGTCTTAACATCAATCGCCGCTCGAGGCGGGCGGCAGGATGGAAGCTGTGATGCAGTCCTTGTTTGACAAATTTGGTGTTACCGCGACCTATGTGCTGAGCGCCATTGTCGTCGTCATTCTTCTATTGGTGCTGCTGCTGATCATGCGCGCCTTGTTCGCGCGCCGCATCCAGCCGGCGGGCGGACGCTCGCGCCAGCCTCGCCTTGGGGTTGTGGACGCCTTCGATATCGATCGCCAGCGCCAACTCGTTCTCGTGCGACGGGATAATGTCGAACATCTCATCATGATTGGCGGCCCCAATGATGTGGTCGTCGAATCCGCCATCTTGCGCGGCGGTGAAATGCGTAACGAAGGACGTCGCCTGTCTCTTGACGAAGCGGCCGCCGCGACCGCCGCAGCCCCTGCGGCCGCAGCTGTTCCAGCGCCTGTCGCTCCTCCTGCGCCGGTTCCCGCATCTGCTCCTTCCATTCCCGCGCCGCCTCCGGCTCCTGTGCGTGCGCCCGCGCCAGTCGCGGCGGCTGCGCCAGTCCCGCCAGCGCCGCCGCCGGCCCGCCCGCCCATCGCACCCCCTGTTGCGCCCGCCCGACCTGCCGAGGGGGCTCCCGCGCCATCCGCAGGCGAGGCCGGCGCCCGACCCGCGCCTCCGCCGCGGTTACCGCCCCGCATAGCCCCCCCGCCGCCGCGTCCGCCGGGATCTGCGCCTGCGGCTCCGCCCCGTCCGCTGCCGGGCGCCGCTGGCGGTCCTGCCATTTTCCCACCAAAGCTTCCCGGCTCGGCTCCAGAGGCTCAGTCGTCCGCGCCTTCGGTGCAGGCGCCGCAGTCGCCGGGCGCTCCGGCCGCAGGTCCGAGGCGGTTTGACTTTGGACGCGCCGCAATGCGCGGGACAGGCGATGCGCCGAGGCCGCCGTCCGCTCCGGCCCCAAAGGTTGCGTTGGAGGAATCGGCTCCTGTTTCGCCTGAGCAGCTTGAGCCCAAGCTTGAGGCGCCGGCCAAGGTCGAAACTCAGGCCAAGGTGGACCGGCATGAAGCCGCGCCCCAGCTTCGGCCCAAGGCTTCAGAGCAGCCTGCGGCCAAGGTCGCAGCGCCTGCGCCGCCCATCCGTGAAAATCCTCCGGAGCCAGCCAAGCCTGCCGATCCGCTGGATGCGCTCGAAGAGGAAATGGCGAAGCTGCTCGGTCGTCCGCCGGGCCAGAGTTGATCAAGGCCATAAAAGAAAACGCCGCCCATTGAGGCGGCGTTTTTATTGGGAAGCTGGTTTCATCAGTCGTCGCGATAGACCCGCTCGCGACGCTCGTGTCGCTCTTGCGCTTCGAGGGAGAGCGTGGCTATGGGGCGCGCTGCCAGTCGCTTCAGCGAGATAGGCTCGCCGGTTTCCTCGCAATAACCGTAGGTGCCGTCTTCGATGCGCGCTAGAGCGGCGTCGATTTTGGAGATGAGCTTGCGCTGGCGATCGCGTGCGCGCAGCTCGATGGCGCGGTCGGTCTCGGAAGAGGCGCGGTCGGCGATATCTGCGTGATTCTCGCTTTCGCTCTGCAGAGCAGTCAGGGTCTCCCGACTTTCGCGCAGGATCTCATCCTTCCATTGAAGCAACTTCCTGCGGAAAAACATGCGCTGACGTTCGTTCATGAACGTCTCTTTGTCCGACGGTTGATAGCTCTCGTCGATCGTATCGGCCAATGCCATTCTTTATCGACTCCCTCACCAGTAAGGCGGGGCCCTTATAACCGTGCTGGGTGGGGCTTACAACGTCCCCTAGATGCCAATTCACCACTTTCGTGACGTGACTGAGCCTCCCAATCCCCCGGTTTCGCGGTCTTAGAACGGGTCAAGAGAACGAAAACGCCGCCAGTCCTGAGACTGGCGGCGCTGATCTGTTCACAGACGACCCGAGAGGATCGACGCTGGGTCCTTGGCGATCAGGACGCCATAGCCTTGCGCAGATTCTCGTCGATCTTGTCGAGGAAGGCGGTGGTGGAGAGCCACTTCTGGTCGGCGCCCACGAGGATCGCGAGATCCTTGGTCATGTCGCCGGCTTCCACCGTGTCAACGCACACCTTTTCGAGCTTCAGGGCGAAGTTCTTGAGAGCTTCGTTATCATCGAGCTTTGCGCGATGCAGAAGGCCGCGGGTCCAGGCGAAGATCGAGGCCATCGAGTTCGTCGAGGTCTCCTTGCCCTGCTGGTGCTGGCGATAGTGGCGGGTCACAGTGCCGTGCGCGGCTTCCGCCTCGACGGTCATGCCGTCGGGGGTCATCAGCACGGAGGTCATGAGGCCGAGCGAGCCGTAGCCCTGCGCCATCGTGTCGGACTGCACGTCGCCGTCGTAGTTCTTACAGGCCCAGACGTAGCCGCCGGACCACTTCAGGGCGGCCGCGACCATGTCGTCGATGAGGCGATGCTCATAGGTCAGGCCGAGCGCCTTGAACTTGTCGGCGAACTCGTTCTCGAAGGTCTCCTGGAAGATGTCCTTGAAGCGGCCGTCATAGGCCTTGAGGATGGTGTTCTTCGTGGAGAGATAGACCGGGTACTTGCGCATCAGGCCATAGTTGAGCGACGCGCGGGCGAAGTCGCGGATCGACTCGTCGAGGTTGTACATGGACATGGCGACGCCGGCGGCGGGGAACTTGAAGACTTCCTTCTCGATGACCGTGCCATCATCGCCCTCGAACTTGATCGTCAGGCGGCCCTTGCCGGGCACCTTGAAATCGGTTGCGCGATACTGGTCGCCATAGGCATGGCGGCCGACGACCACAGGCTGGGTCCAGCCGGGGACGAGACGCGGAACGTTCGAGCAGATGATGGGCTCGCGGAAAATGGTGCCGCCGAGGATGTTGCGGATCGTGCCGTTGGGCGACTTCCACATTTCCTTCAGGCCGAATTCCTTCACGCGGGCTTCGTCGGGGGTGATGGTCGCGCACTTCACGGCGACGCCATACTTCTTCGTCGCTTCGGCCGAGTCGATCGTGATCTGATCGTTGGTCTCGTCGCGCTTCTCCACCGACAGATCGTAGTATTTCAGATCAATGTCGAGGTAAGGATGGATGAGCTTATCCTTGATAAGCTTCCAGATGATACGGGTCATTTCGTCGCCGTCCATTTCGACGACCGGATTGGCGACCTTGATCTTCTGCATGGCGTTTCGACCTTGTTCCAGGGATTGTCCGCGCGCGGCGTAGGGCTCCGGCGCGCTGGGCAGGCGCCGACCGACGCCCTATAGCACCGGTGCGGCGGGTGGCAAAGGGAGCCTGACGCGAACCATAGTCTGAGACGCCCTGGTTTTGATCAGGGATTGAGCAGTATGCGCAGCCTTTCCACCACTGGCGTGGGTGTGGCCTGCATGTCAGCCAGCAGTTTCTGCATATCCTCGCCCCCGGTCGGCTCCGGCTCGTCGCCGCCGCTCGATTTTGCGAATTCCGCTCGAAACTCCGGGTCAGCCATGGCTGCCATGAAGCCTTTTCGGAGTTCGGCCAAGCGCTCGGGATTTGTGCCGGGCGGGCCGAGATAGGGTCGCCCGAGAGCGAGATGGGCCGACATGAGGCGGATCATCGCCTTCTTTTCCGGCGTATCCGCGAGGTCGAGCGCAAGCGGCACATCCTTGGCCAGCGGGTGCCGCTCCAGTCCCATCTGGACGAGGAAGTTGAGCTTGTTTTCCTTCAGCCAGTCCGGCCGCGAGGCCTTGATGGAGGCGAAGCCAAAGCCGCAGCGCCCCTCCACCTCACCGCGTTCGACAGCCAGCGCGGTCTCCTGCGTGCCCAGATAGCCGGTTATCACCTTGAATTTTGTGCCGAGAACTTCGTTGAGCACGGCGGGGTCAGTGTCTGTCCCAGAGCCTGCGCCGGTGCCCGCCACGGTCACTTCGGATTTTTTGGCGTCCGCGAGCGTCTTGACCGGGGATTTGTGCCAGCTGGTGCAGAAAGCCACGTCCTTTTCGAGCGCGCCGATGGCGGCGAAATCCGCGATGCCATAGGGTGGCTTGCGGGGGCCGACCAGGGGCTCGACCATTGGGCCAGAGGCGAAGGCGCCCAGAACCGTGCCGTCCTTCGGCGCCTGGAAGGCGAGATATTCGAGGAGACGCACGCCGCCGGCGCCCGGCATGTTCTGCGCCACCACCTGCGGCTGGCCGGGCAGATGTTTCCCAAGGAAGCGGGCCAAGATCCGCGCGCCGACGTCGATGCCGCCGCCAGCTGTCCCGCCGATATTGATGACGACTGTTTTGCCTTTGAAAAAGCCCTCGGTCTGGGCGCTTGCGGGGGCGCCGAGGCAAAGCAATGCTAGCGTAACAGCGCCGCAACGGATGCGCCTGACGGTTCCTGTTCGGCCAGTCATGGATCCTCCCTGAGGCGACTTGTCGCGCCTGTTGAAGGCAGGATGTCACAATCCACAGGAAATGGAAGCGTCGGCAGCAGGGCGTCGCGATTTTAAAGACTTGTCTTCGCCTGACGTAGCGGCAAAGCTGGGGCGACGTGATAGGAAGTCCTTGACCACCGGCATTGCGCCGAAACCTTTGGGAAAGTTGAATTATGAATTCGTCCCGCCAGACGCCTATCATGCTCCGTTTCGCGCTCGTCGCAGCTCTTGGCGTTTTGCCCGTCGGGCTCGCGAACGCACAGTCAAACGACGTGCGCATCGACAGCCTGAAGATCGGCGATGGCGCGGATGTGGTGGAGCTGAAAGGCGTCGCCTTTACGGGCTCTAACCTTTCCCGTGACGAGGTTGGCGCGCTGCTGGCGCCCGAGACCTCCGCTGACCAGCGAACCGCGCTCGCCGCGCGGTTGAAAGCTGCAAGCGCTTCTATCGCCGAGATCGTTCTGGGCGACCGCGCCAAAGGCCCGCTGACCTTTACGGGACTGCGTGCGGAAAACATCGATCAGGGAAAAATCCGGCGGCTGACCCTCGCTGGCGGGGAGGGCGGGCCGACCATCGGCGGTGAGGCGGGTTCCTTCCGCTCGGGCGCTCTCACGATTGATGAAATCGATGTTTCGTCCGTGCTGACCAGCCTTGTGAAAGGCTCGATCATGGCGGCGAAGCCCACGGTGGCGCGTTTGTCATGGAACGGCTTTGAAGCCAGCTTTCCCGACAAGGATACGCCTTCCTCTGCGCCGGGCGGCAACCTGATCAATATTCGCCTTGGCGCCCTCGATAGCCAATCGGTTTACGAAGGCGGCGCCTTCACCAAAGGCACAGGCGCAATCCGCAATCTGGTGGTCGAATTTCCCAAGGCTTCGGAAGCCGGGAAAATGCTGGCAGAGGCTGGCTACGAACGTCTTGATCTCAGCATGACCTCGAGCGCCGCGTTCAATCCGGCTAAGAAGAGCTTGATGATCGACGACCTCACCATTTCAGGCGTTGGCATGGGTTCGTTTGGCCTGCGCGCTGAACTCGGAAACATCGATCCCACCTTGCTCACCGGCGACCCCATGATGGCTTTCGCCACCTTGATGAGCGTTGAACTCGCCAGCACCGAACTGATCATCACCAACGATGGCCTTTTCAACAAGGGACTGGCCATGGTGGCGAAGGAGCAGGGCAAGAAGCCGGAGCAGTTGCAGCAGGAAGCAAGCTCCATGGCGACCCAGTTCACTCCCATGCTTTTGGGCGGCGATCCGTCTTCGCTTCAGATCGCGGCGGCGCTTGGCGCATTCATTCGCGATCCCAAGAGCCTTTCCGTGATGGTCAGGGGCAAAACGGGTCCGCTGAAGGTTACGGACCTCGACTTCGATCAGCCCATGATGATCCTGCAAAAGCTGGAGATCACCGCCGCAGCCAATGGCGTCGCCAAACGTTAAGCGAGCCTAACGCAGGAGCCCTGCCTTGCGCAGGGTGTCTGTGATGGACTTTTCGACGCTTATTACGAGCCCCGGTTCCGGCGGCGAGACCGAAGTTCTTTCGGCGGCTGGGCCAACGAGGCCAAAGAAACGGGCGATGTCCAGCGTCGAAGACACGCCGACGTCGATCATGTAGGGGCCGCGTAAGCCTACGCCATCGGCTTCGCTCGAAAGCGGCGTGCCGTGATCCATGCCCGCGATCAAGTGTTCCTCGATGAGCACTTCGCCCATGCCGTCTCGCCATTGGCGCAGATGATGGACGCCGCTCGTTTGTTGGGACATGGCATGGACCGCCAGCGCGTGGACGTTCGTCCATTGCTTGACGGTTTCCTGCGCATTGGAGGGCACGACGGTCGCGTCCGCTTGTCCATGCCAGATCGAAATCTTCGGCCAAGGGCCATGATGGTTCGAGGCCTGCCGCACCAGAGCGCCCCAGTCGGCGCCGCTGCGTGAAGCGCCAGAGAACATGCTGCGGAAGGCCTCGTGAACATTGCGCGCCCCGCCATAGGGGAGCCCCGCGATCACCGCGCCAGCTGCGAAGACCTCCGGATAGGTCGCCAACATGACATTGGCCATGGCGCCGCCCGCCGACAGTCCGGTCACGAAAACACGGTCGCGGTCGATGTTGAGATCGATGGCGACACGCTCGATCATGTTTCGGATCGATGCGGCCTCGCCCTTTTCGCGCTTCGTATGGGCGGGATCGAACCAGCTGAAGCAGGTGTTGGCGTTGTTGGCGCTTTTCTGCTCGGGGTAGATCAGGACGAAGCCATGGGCGTCCGCCAGAGTGGACCAGCCGGAGCCGTAGTCATAGGCCTGCGCCGATTGGGTGCAGCCATGCAGCACCACCACCAGTCCCGGTCGGGGCGGGAGGCGTCCAGGCACATGGACGAACATGCGCAGATTGCCGGGATTAGCACCGAATCCCGCGATTTCCACGAGCCGCCGATCCGCAACCTCGCCCTGAGGCCCTGCCTGGGCCCGCAAGGCGCTGGCGACCTGTCGATAGTGGGAGAGTTCTGCAGCTATTTTGCTCAGACCGGACATTCATGGCCTTTCAATTATGGCCATTATAGGCCTTTCCGGGCGATGTTGCAACGCAACATGAATTGTTCATATTTGAGGCTGCGGCGTTGCCGAAGCGCGAGGGGGGGAGTACAGGGCGCTGCAAACGCCCCATCCAGCCGCCAGAGGATTGCGACATTGACCGGAGCCGGAACCGACAGGACTCGTCCCGAAATCACCGGGGGACCGGCGATCATACTCGTGCGCCCGCAACTGGCGGTGAACATAGGCATGTGCGCGAGAGCTATGGCGAATTTCGGGCTGTCGGACCTGAGGCTTGTCAATCCGCGCGAGGGCTGGCCCCGCACGGGGGCTCTGCGCAAGGGGGCCTATGCCGCCGCCGCCGGGGCGGTGCATCTGCTGGAAGGGGCCAAGCTCTACGACACTCTTGAAGAGGCTGTGGCCGATCTCAGCTTCGTCTGGGCCACGACGGCGCGCGAGCGCGGGCAGGGCAAGCGTATTCTGCCCCCCGGCGTCGCCATGGCTGAGACCGCGCAGGCCGATGCGGCTGGCGAACGGCGCGGGATCATGTATGGGCCTGAGCGCACCGGGCTGGACAATGATGAAATCGCCATTGCGGACGCGTTGATCACCTTCCCAGTCAATCCGGCCTACGCTTCGCTCAATCTTGCGCAGGCGGTGCTTTTGACCGGCTACGAATGGTTCCGCGCCTCACAGGGCGAGGTTCTGCCTTTTGCGCAGGTCGAGCGTTCCCCGCCCGCTTCGCGCGAAATGGTGCTCTCCTTTTTCGACTATTTCGAAAATGCTCTGGAGGAGAACGGCTTCTTCCGGCCAGAGGGCAAAAGGCCCGTCATGCAGCGTAATCTGCGCAATATCTTCCATCGCATGGGCATGACGGAGCAGGACGTCAGGACCCTGCGCGGCGCCATCGTGCGACTGGTGGAAGGGCCTCGTAAGGAGGCGCAGACGCGCAAGCGCAAGCGTGCGCCCAAGATCGACGTGGATAAGCCGGAAGAATAATTCGCCTGCGCGCGAATTGACGCGATTTTTGGAATCGATCCGAAGATAAACTGGCTGCGTAATCGTTATGGTCGCGCAGGG
>CANGOK010000021.1 GCA_947455285.1 Beijerinckiaceae bacterium
GCGGAAAGTCTTGTGCCTGCGGCCCCCGCTGCGCTCGCCGAAATTGAAACCGTCCGCCACGATCTGCCGGGCGTCATGCGCGCCGCCATGGGACCGGACTCGGACCCGGACGATCACGGGCATTGAGGACCCTCCCCACAGAGGAGCGGAGAGGACCTGATCGGCTTCAGCCCTTCACCGGCACGCGGATGCCGCGCTTTTCGAGGCGCGGGAGGACTTCCTGAGCGAAGTAGGGGAGTTCCTCGGCATAGTTGACCATGGACAGGGCGATGCCCCGCAAGCCTGATTCATTTAGCTTCGCCAGCTCGCCCGCCACATGGTCGGGATCGCCGACGATCGGCACGCCGCCCATGCCGTTGGCGTATTGGGCGCGGCGCTTTTCGAAAGCTTCCTGACCCATGCTCGCGGGCGTCAGTCCCTTGATGGCCATGATGCAGTCGACGGCGTTCCAGTCGGCGCGCTCAACCGAGGCGTAGTGGTAATAGTCCTGCGCTTCCTTCATCGTGGGGCGGCAGGTGACGACGCCGACCGTATAGACTTCCAGCTCGCGGCCCAGCGAGCGCGCCTCGGCCTTGATCTCTCCAACTTTCGCCTGCGTCTCAGCCACGCTCTCGCGGGAGGCGGTTGTGAAGAAGGCGTCGCAGTTGCGAATAGCGAAGGCGCGGCCATTGGCTGAGGCGCCGGCGTTCATGATGACCGGACGCACGCCGCCCCATGGCTTGGGCTTGGCGCGCACGCCGCGCAGGTTGAGATGGGCGCCCGAATAGTCGAACTCCCCCTCCGGCGACCAGGCGCGGGTGACGACGTCCATCCATTCTTGCGCATATTCATAGCGCCGCTCGTGGTCACGCTGGGTGACGCCGAACATTTCGAACTCGCCCTCATTCCAGCCGCAGACCATGTTGAGGCCGAAGCGGCCTTCGCCGATGTTGTCGGCGGTGACGCACATCTTGGCGGCCATGATGGGGTTGTAGAGGGGTGCGTGGATCGTGCCGAAAACGGTGATGCGCTTCGTCGAGGCCAGCAGGCCAGAGGCCCAGGTGAAGGTCTCAAGGGTCGCGCCCTGATAGTCCGTATCGCCGCCATAGCCCTTCCAGCGGCCGATGGGGAGCATGAAGTCGATGCCGATCTCATCCGCCATCTGCGCGAGGCGCAGACCGTCTCGCCAGCCGCCGGTCCAGCGATTCTCGAGGAGGGTGACGGCGCGGCCCGAGGAGCAATTGGCCCCGAAAAGCCCGATGATGAGCTTGTTGTCGCTGTAAAACGCGCTGCGGTTCGCCAGCGTGGGGGCGGGCCTGTGAACGGTCATCGGGTGTTTCCTCGTGAATCTCGCCAGTTTATGACGTAGGCTTATGAGACAGGCTAGTCTCCCGCTTTGAGGCAAGTCAAATGCGGGCGGTGCGGTCGGGTATCGAAAGTCTGCATTGCCGCTTTCGATCTCGCCTTATCGATTTCAGATCGCTTTCAGCCATTCCGTGATCACGCTGATCGCCTTGTCCGGCCCGTCCATATGTCCCGCGTCGATTTCCAAATACTTGCTCTTGGGATGAGCGGGAGCCCTTGAGAAGGCATAGTCCGCACCAGCCGCCGCAAGCATATCGTGACGGCCAATGGCCCATAGAAATGGAATGCGGGGAAGCGCTGTCGCGTTCTGGGGCATGACCGCCGGCCCCTGCGGGTCGAAGAAGGAAAGCCATGCCCGAGGCGTGGCCTGGACTTCGAAAGACCGTCCCTGATTGATGTCCGGGAAATTGCGCATCTTGTCGCCCAGGCCTTGCGCGATCAGCGCCTGCGCCTCCTGCAGACCTCGGGCGATCTCGGGGTTGCGCGCCCATCGTTCAGGCGTATGGCCCGGCGCAATGGCGATCACGCCCTGCAGGGTCTTTCCATATCTCGCGCCATAGCCGATGGCGGCGTTTGCGCCGATGCTCTGCCCGGCGACGATGATCTTTGTCGCCCCGCTTTTCCGCAGTTCGGCGATGGCGGGATCAATCGTCCGAAGGGCTGCATTATAGTCGACCGCATAGCTGGTAGGCTGACCACGCTCGCCAATCCAAGGCATGCGCGGTCTCACAACCCTGGCCCCCTGAGCTTCAAGGGCCGATGCGAGGGACGCTATATTGCTTCCGGGTTGACCTCCTTTGCCGTGCATCAGGACGACGCCAATCCCGGCAAGCGGGGCGCGTTGCGCAAGCGCCGCATGAGGCGATAGAACAAGCAAGTAGAAGAGGAGGGTTCGCCTTAGGATTCCGCGGCGCATGAAAGCCTCACCCCTCAAACAGCCGACTAAACGCCTCCGCCGCCGCCTTCACATCCGGCGCGCTCACAATTCCCGAAACAACCGCCAGCCCGTTCGCTCCCGCCGCAAGAACCGGCGCGGAATTGTCCGCCTTCAGGCCGCCGATCGCGACTACGGGCTTCGTCGTCGCTGCACGTAGCGCGCGGAAGCCTTCGACTCCGAGCGGGGTCGCCGCATCGGCCTTTGTCTGCTGCAGGTAGAGCGGGCCGAGGCCCAGATAATCGGGCAGGGCGGCGTCGGGGCTCGAGATCTGTTTGTGATTGGTGATCGACAAGCCGATGATCGCCTTGGGCCCCAGAAGCCCGCGGAGGGTCTCGACTGGCATGTCGGTCTGGCCCACATGGACGCCATCGGCGCCGACCGCCAGCGCGATATCGGCGCGGTCGTTAATGATGAGGGGCACGCCGAGCGGCGCCAAAACGGCCTTAAGGGCGCGTGCCTCTTCCAGAAAGGCGCGGGTCGGCGCCGTCTTCTCGCGAAGCTGCACCATTGTGACGCCGCCTTGCACAGCTGCTCCCACCACCTCGATGAGGCTGCGGCCGCGCGACAGGTCGCGGTCGGTGACGAGGCAGATGCGGAGGCTGGCTGGGTTGAACATCACACTACTTTCAGTCTGGCGGCGATATCCGCAGGCGTGATCGCGTCGAGCATATCCATGAAGGCGACGCGGTAGCTGCCGGGGCGGCTCGCCTGTTCCGCCGCCATTTCACCTGCGACCCCATAGACGGCGATCGCGCTGGCGGTGGCCTCGAAAGCGTCCTCCCCCACGGCGCAAAAGGCGGCGACGACCGAGGACAGGGCGCAGCCCAGCGCGGTGACGCGGGTCATGAGCTCATGTCCATTGGCGAGGCGCAAAACCCGCTCGCCATCGGTGATGAGATCCACGGCGCCAGTTGCTGCGACGACGCACAGATGATGCCGGGCGACGAGCCGCGCCGTGACGAAGGCTTCGTCGGTCGTATGGGCGGCGTCTACCCCGCGCGGCGCCGCGGCCTGCGCATTGAGGCCTGCGATGCGGGCGAGCCCCATGATCTCCGAGGCATTGCCCCTAATGACGGCGGGGCGGTGTCGCAGCAGGCGCAGCACGGCGTCATTGCGAAATTTGCCGCCTCCGACCCCGACGGGGTCCAGCACCCACGGGCGTCCCAGCATATGTGCGGCGGTCGCGGCGCTCTCGCCACCCTCGAGGAATGGCTTGGAGAGCGTGCCGGTGTTCACGACGAGCGAATCCGCCCGCGCTGTGAAATCGGCGGATTCCTCGATCGAATGGACCATGGCGGGCGAAGCGCCCAACGCCAGCAGCGCATTGGCGACCGTGTCCATGGAGACGAAATTGGTGATGTTCTGGACAAGGGGCCGCGTCGCCCGCAGCGCGTCCAGATGTTCGCCCGCACGTGTCGCGATCTGCGCGCTGTCCTGCGTCACTGTTGTCCCCCTGCGTCCGGCGCCAGCATCTATAGCATCGGGAGCCGGAGAAGAAGAGGGCTGGTCGGCTCAGGCCTGAGCCATCTGGCTTTTCATGGTCGTGTAGGCGCGACCCCAGCAATGGGCCATGTGCTCAGCGATGGAGACGGCCTTGCCGCGAATGGACTCGGGCAATGTGGCCTCTGCGGCCGGGACCCAGAGCGCCTGCCAGCGGTCGAAATGGGCCTGCGTCATGTCCAGCTTGAGGTGGGGCGGGAAAGGGGCTGCTGTGTAACGCTGCGTGCCCAAAAGCGCGCCAGACCAGAAATCATCCATGATTTTCAGATGTTGCGCCCAATCTTTGATCCACCCATTGAATACTGGGCCCAGAAGGTCGTCCGCCCGGGCCTTCTCATAAAAGGCGCGTACGCATTTCGCGATGGCTGCTTCCTCTTCGGAATGGTCGACTGGGGCGGATTCAGGCTGGGAATTGTTGGTCATGTCGCGCTCCAAGGGCGCTTTAAGGGGTATCCAGCGGCGCTGAAACCCTCATTGATCTAGCGCAATCGGCGCAAAGGCCGTGTCTCGCTGCAAGCTTTGCTATCCGGACGGGAATCTGTCAAAGAGTGTCCAGCCGTGGCTTATTGCCGCGTGATGGACCGGCGTGACCGGTCCGAGATCATAATGCAAGGGGCGGAGTAAATGAGCATTTGGCTTATTATCTTGTGCGGACTGTTATCAGTCGTCTACGGCGCTGTCACAGTGTCAAATCTGATGGCTGCCGATGCGGGCAACGCCCGTATGCAGGAAATCGCTGCTGCGGTTGCTGAGGGGGCGCAGGCCTATCTCAATCGCCAGTACACGACCATCGCCTACGTGGGCGTGGTCATCTTCGCCTTGCTCTGGTGGCTGCTTGGCGGCCTCGTTGCGGTGGGCTTCGTGATCGGCGCGGTTCTGTCCGGCGCCGCGGGCTTCATCGGCATGAACGTCTCGGTGCGCGCCAACGTGCGCACGGCGCAGGCTGCGAGCAATTCGCTGGCTGAAGGCCTCGACATCTCCTTCAAGGCTGGCGCGGTCACGGGCATGCTCGTGGCGGGTCTGGCTCTGCTGGGCGTCGCCGTCTACTTCGCCTACCTGACCATGAGCCTCGGCCTCGCGCCTTCCGACCGCACGGTGATCGACTCGCTGGTCGCTCTGGGCTTCGGCGCTTCGCTGATCTCGATCTTCGCTCGTCTGGGCGGCGGCATCTTCACCAAGGGCGCTGACGTCGGCGCCGACCTCGTCGGCAAGGTTGAGGCTGGCATCCCGGAAGACGACCCGCGCAACCCCGCCACCATCGCCGACAACGTGGGCGACAACGTGGGCGACTGCGCCGGCATGGCGGCTGACCTCTTCGAGACCTATGTGGTGACCGTGGTCGCCACCATGGTGCTCGGCGCGATCTTCTTCGCCAAGGATCAGGCTCTGCTTCTGAGCTCGATGATCTACCCGATGGCCATCTGCGCCGCCTGCATCGTGACCTCGATCGCCGGCACCTACTTCGTGAAGCTGGGCGCCGACAACTCGATCATGGGCGCGCTGTACAAGGGCCTGATCGCCGCTGGCGTTCTGTCGATCGCCGGTCTCGCCTTCGCGACCCATTACATCATCGGCTGGGGCGATTTCGGCTCCGTCGCGGGCCTGACCATCACCGGAAAGAACCTGTTCATCTGCGGCCTGATCGGCCTCGTGGTGACCGGCTGTCTGGTGGTCATCACTGAGTACTACACCGCCACTGGCAAGCGTCCTGTGGTCTCCATCGCGCAGGCTTCGGTCACCGGTCACGGCACCAACGTGATTCAGGGTCTCGCTGTCTCGCTGGAGTCCACCGCGCTTCCGGCCATGGTCATCGTGGGCGGCATCCTGGCGACCTATCAGCTCGCTGGCCTCTATGGCACGGCGATCGCGGTGACGACCATGCTCGGCCTCGCCGGCATCATCGTCGCGCTCGACGCCTTCGGTCCGGTGACGGACAATGCGGGCGGCATCGCAGAAATGGCTGGTCTGCCCAAGGAAGTGCGTCACTCGACCGACGCGCTCGACGCGGTTGGCAATACGACGAAGGCCGTCACCAAGGGCTATGCGATCGGCTCCGCCGGTCTCGGCGCTCTCGTGCTCTTCGCCGCCTACACCAACGATCTGCAGTCCTTCGTGGACGCGGGCCGTCCCTACTTCAAGGATGTCGGCAAGGTCTCCTTCGACCTCGCCAATCCCTATGTGGTGGCTGGCCTGATCTTTGGCGGTCTTATCCCCTACCTGTTTGGCGGCATCGCCATGACGGCTGTGGGCCGCGCCGCCGGTTCGGTGGTGGAAGAAGTCCGTCGCCAGTTCAAGGAGAAGCCCGGCATCATGACCGGCGCCGATCGCCCTGACTATGGTCGTGCGGTGGACATGCTCACCCGCGCCGCCATTCACGAAATGGTCATTCCCTCGCTGCTGCCCGTGCTTGCGCCGCTCGTCGCTTACTTCGGCGTGCTGTTCATCTCCGGCTCCAAGGCCTCGGCCTTCGCGGCGCTCGGCGCCTCGCTGCTCGGCGTGATCGTCAACGGCCTCTTCGTGGCGATCTCCATGACTTCGGGCGGCGGCGCCTGGGATAATGCCAAGAAGAGCTTCGAAGATGGCTTCGTCGACAAGGACGGCGTGAAGCACCTCAAGGGCGGCGAAGCCCACAAGGCTTCCGTCACCGGCGACACCGTCGGCGACCCCTACAAGGACACCGCTGGCCCCGCCGTGAACCCGGCCATCAAGATCACCAACATCGTGGCCTTGCTGCTGCTCGCAGTGCTCGCCCACTAAGGGCAGGCCACAAGCTGGATATAGAAAGGGCGGGGGAGACCTCGCCCTTTTTGCATTCGGTGGGAATTCTTAGGGAGCCTCCAGCCATGCGTCTCTTTTTCTACCGCGTCGCCCTCGCCGTGCTGGCATTTCAGACAACGCCGTTGCGAGCACAGTCAGAGCCGGCCGTCACAACGGTTTCTGTTGGCGGCGTTGAGGCGGTCCTCATCAAGCCCACAAAGCCAATTGGATCGATTATCCTGCTGGCTGGGGGCGATGGCCGGATCGGGGTCGAGGGCGGCGGCGTCATCAAGCGCCAGGGCAACCAGCTGGTGCGCACCCGCATGGCTTACGCCAAGAAGGGGTTTGCGGTGCTTGTCCCGGATGTCGGCTACGATTTGTCTGCGCTCGTCGGCCTGATGAAGACCATCAAACGGCCGGTGACGGTCGCAGGCACCTCTCGCGGCACCCAGCGCGGTGCCGAGGGAATTGCGTCGGGCGCAAGGCCTGACAAACTGGTGCTGACTTCGGGTTTCCTGAGCGACGCCTCAATGGGCGAGCCACCCGGCAACGCGCGCCGCAGGTCTGAGCGAAACGCTGTATCCATTCTGGGAAGCCCGGGCCTTTTGCCGCCTACGCTCGTGGTGCACCACCGGCAGGACCGTTGCTGGGCGACGTCGCCGGCAGGAGTCGCTCCCTTTGTCGCCTGGGCCGGCGGCAAGGCGCGGGCTGTCTGGATAGAGGGTGGCGAGGAGACTGGCGATCCCTGTGAGGCTCAGGGCCATCATGGTTTCCGCGGCGTCGATCAAAAGGTGGTCGAGGCTGTGTCGGCCTTCGCGCGATAGGCTGGGGTAGGGAAGGGCGGAGCGTTTCCGCCGCTTCCATTGGTGGTTCAGGGCCGCATGCCCTGAGAGCGCATGCAGGAGCTATAGAGCGCCATTCGTCTTTGCTGGACGGAGGTGTCGTCACCCCTCATGGGCGCCTGCTTCTGCGCCTTTTGCACGCACATTGTGACGGCTTGATTGCGGTTTGGGCTGTTAGCCGCGAAGGCGGGAGCGGCGGCAATCAAGGCCAATCCGCTGACCGTAGCGGCGAAGGTCAATCTGGCGATCATCTGGGTCTCCTTGAAGCGAGGCGAAGACGGAACGCCCGTCTCCAGGGCGACAGATCATGGCTCAAGGGGAAAAACTGCAGCAATTCAGCTAGATGGTCAGTCACTTCATTCAAATTGCCGAGCAAGAGCGGCGCTAAATGCAAAAAAGCGCCCCGCGAGAGGGCGCTTTGCAGAAGCCGCGGCCAGCGACCGATCAGAACCTCAGGAGGTTCTTCATCGCGTTGGCGATGAAGGAGGATTCCGCGCCTGCGGTGGGGGTGGTGCGGGACACGAAATCGAAGACCTGACCATCCTGCAGGCCATAGTTGGCGATGCGTTCGACCTTCTTTTTCTTGTCGAAATAGACCGCGAAAATGCGCTGCTCCACAATGTTGGGCCGCTGGAAAGCGAGCGACTGAACGGATTTTTGCGAAATGTAATACCAGGCTGAGCCGCCCACGGTGGAGGTCGTGGAGGGGGTGCCCAGCACCACCAGAACCTGCTCCGCAGAGGAGCCGACCTTAACCTGCTCGAGCAGGCGGTCGTCCGCCACATAGCCGTGCTGCAGATCGCCATCATAACCAAGGCAACCCGCCAGCGAGAGCGACAGCATGGCTGCGAAAGCCAATTTTGCGATGCTGGTTTTGGACGTCCGCATGATCAACTCAGCCCCCGGGACCTGGTCCCTTGCTACAATCGTGACGTGAAAGCCCCCGCCAAGGCAGGATTTCGCTTGCAACCCGCTCATTCGATGCCTAACCCCCGTGGCATGGATTTGCAAGGGCGAGAGCTTCGCGGCGTCGCATCCGCACCGGAGGCAGGACTATGATTTTCGGCATGTTCCGGCGGTCCGGCAACGAACGTGTCATCGAACGGCTTCACGGCGACATCGTGGCGGCCGTGCGCCAACCTGCGCTTTATCTTGAATATGGCGTGGATGACACATTCGAGGGGCGGTTTGAGCTGTTGGCCCTGTTCGCCACGCTAGTGGTCCGCCGCCTTGCGCAGCTGCCTGCGCCCGCGCCGGACCTTTCGCAGGATCTGACCGATCGCATTTTCAGCGAGCTTGACGCCGCCATGCGTGAGCTGGGCGTCGGGGATCTCGCCGTGCCCAAGCGCATCAAGAAATTCGCCGAGGCTTTTTTGGGGCGCCGCAAGGCTTATGACGCCGCGCTTTCCGCTAGTTCGCAGGCGCAGTTGGCCGATGCTATTGCGCGCAATGTATACGGCCTCGATCCTGCCGGGAGCGATGTGCGGGCCGTGAGGCTCGCCCGTTATGCGGTGGCGGCGGAGGCCGCGCTGGCGGAAGCCTCGCTGGACACGCTGCTATCGGGATCCGCTCCCTTTCCCAAGTCCGACACTATCGAGTAGGAGAGCGGAATGAAAACGCGCCGCCCCAAGTCTTCGCCTCCCGGCAAGTCGCACGCCAAACCCGCAGCCAGGCCCGCAGATAAGGCGGGAACGCGCAATGCGGTCCATGTGGCGGGCGCCCTCAATGCGTCGCGCGGGCCTTTCTCCCGTCCGATCGAGGTGGCCCTTGCCGAGGACAAGCCCCTTCGTATGACGATTGCGGCGACTGAGGCTGAGTGCGCCGAAATTGCGCGCCTGAACGATATTCCTGCCATCTCAGACCTCACCGCCACCTTCGAGGTCACCTCTGCGGGACGGGAACGCTTTCTCGTCTCCGGCGAGGTCCGGGCGCGGGTCACGCAGATATGCGTGGTCAGTCTGGAGCCGTTCGTAAGCGAAATAGTCCAGCCCGTGGATGTCCCCTTCGCCTCGCCGAGCGAAGTGGAGCAGGCTGAGGTCGCCTACGCCCGTCGACATGAGGAGGATCCGGATGCGGACAATATTCCTGATCCGCCTGATCCGATCTTCAACGGCCAGATCGACCTTGGCGAATTGGCGTGTGAGGAGCTGACGTTGGGGCTTGATCCCTATCCGCGCAAAGAGGGTGTGGAATTCGTTCCTGAAACAGATGAAGCGGATGGTGTTGGTCAGGATTCTCCTTTCGCCGCCTTGGCGAAACTGAAACAAGGGCAAGGAGAAGCCTAGCCTTATCGCGGCATTGCGTTCGCAGCGTTAACGGTTATTGTCCGCCACCCCGACGCTGAAGGTTCTTACGTTGGGTCATGGAGTTCCCCCCGGTTATGAAACCCCAGGTCCGGATAGCCCTTGACGCGATGGGCGGCGACCACGGTCCCTCCGTAGTCATCCCTGGCGCGGCCCATGCGCTTACGCAGCGCTCGGACATCAGCTTCCTGATGTATGGCGATGAGGCTGTCGTTCGACCGCTCCTCGACCAATATCCCGCCCTCAAGGCGGTGACGACCTTCGTCCACACGGACGTCTGGGTGAAGATGGGCGACAAGCCCAGCCAGGCCCTGCGTCAGGGGCGCCGCAATTCCTCGATGTGGCTGGCCCTTGAGGCGGTGAAGAAGGGCGAGGCGGATGTCGCGGTTTCCGCCGGCAACACTGGCGCCCTTATGGCCATGGCCAAGTTTTGCCTGCGCACCATGGCGCAAATCGACCGTCCCGCGATTGCGGGGATCTGGCCAACATTGCGTGGCTCCTCCATCGTGCTTGACGTGGGCGCCAGCATTGGCGGCGATGCGCAGCATTATGTTGATCTCTCCGTCATGGGCGCCGCGATGGCGAGCATCGTATTTGGCCTCCCGCGCCCAACGGTGGGCTTGCTCAATGTGGGCGTCGAGGAGATCAAGGGCATCGAAGAGGTGAAGGCCGCCGGGCGAATGCTGCGCGAAGCCAATTTGCCCGCCCTCACTTACCACGGCTTTGTCGAGGGCGATGACATCGGCAAGGGCGCCGTTGATGTTGTTGTGACCGAAGGTTTCACCGGCAATATCGCCCTGAAGACGGCTGAGGGCACCGCCCGTCAGATCGCCACCGTCCTGCGCGAAGCGATTCAGGCAAGCTTTATGGCGCGAATCGGCTATCTTTTCGCCAAAAGCGCCTTCGATGCTCTGAAGGCCAAAATGGATCCACGTCGCGCCAATGGCGGCGTGTTTCTTGGGCTGGAGGGGATCGTCATCAAGAGCCACGGCGGCACGGACGAGATCGGCTTCGCGGGAGCGATCGACATTGGCTACAAGATGGTGCGGCAGGACCTGCTTACGCGCATCCGTGAATCGCTCGGGGCCTGGCAGGACAGCAGAACTTCGCTAGGGACACCCGCTACCGCGGCCCAGCACGAGCCTGAAACGGATTGAGATCGTGACCCAACCGACCAGCAAATTGCGTTCCGTCGTCGCGGGCGTCGGATCCTACCTGCCAGAGCGCCGCGTCACCAACGCTGATCTTGAGAAGATGGTCGAAACGACTGACGAATGGATCGTCAAGCGGACCGGCATTCGCTCGCGCCATCTCGCTGCAGAAGGCGAGACGACCTCAATGCTCGCGACAAAGGCCGCCCAGCGCGCGCTTGACGCTGCGGGCCTTGGTCCCGAAGACATCGACCTTATCGTTCTCGGCACAGCGACGCCCGATTACACTTTTCCCTCCACCGCCACGCAGGTGCAGGCCGCCCTTGGCATAACCCGCGGCGTCGCGTTCGATCTGCAGGCTGTTTGCTCTGGGTTCGTTTTCGCGGTCGCGACGGCGGACAAGTTCCTGACCTCCGGCTCGCATAAGCGGGCGCTGGTGATCGGCGCTGAGACCTTCTCGCGCCTGCTCGACTGGAATGACCGCACGACTTGCGTCCTCTTTGGCGATGGCGCTGGCGCGATCGTTCTAGAAGCGCGCGAAGGGGAGGGCTCCCTCGCCGACCGCGGCGTGCTGACGAGCCACCTGCGCTCTGACGGACGTCACCGCGAGAAGCTCTTCGTTGATGGCGGTCCCTCGACGACCGGCACGACTGGTCATCTGCGCATGTTGGGCAAGGAAGTGTTCCGTCACGCCGTCGGCATGGTGACAGATGTCATGACCGACGCTTTCGCGGCCACTGGCTACACGGCGAACGATCTCGACTGGTTCGTGCCGCATCAGGCCAACGAGCGGATCATCGACGCTTCCGCTGAAAAACTCGGCATTGCGCCCGAGAAAATCGTTAAAACAGTCAGTCTGCACGGAAACACATCTGCTGCTTCCATTCCGCTGGCGCTGGCGACCGCTTGCGCAGATGGTCGTATCAAGCGGGGCGACCTTGTGATGATCGAGGCCATGGGCGGGGGCTTCACCTGGGGTTCCGCACTGATTCGATGGTGATTTTTATTGTTGCGCTTGTGTTTCCGTCTGTTTAGCCTTACAAAGGCCAAGCTGAGAGGCGAAATCAAATTTCCTTCTAGATTCAATGGGTGTATTCTGGTTCCGAGGTTGAACGAGCCATGACAAAATCTGATCCTGCCGCCCGCGTTTCGCGCACAGTCACCCGAGCCGATCTTTCCGAGGCTGTTTATCAGCGCGTCGGCCTGTCTCGCGCTGAATCTGCGCATCTCGTGGAAGCTTTTCTTCACGAGATTTCAGACACGATCGCGCGCGGCGAAACCGTTAAACTCTCTTCCTTCGGATCCTTTGTGGTTCGCTCGAAGGGCGAGCGAATCGGCCGTAATCCGAAGACTGGCGTCGAAGTTCCGATCACGCCGCGCCGCGTTATGGTATTCAAGCCTTCGAACCTTTTGAAGGCGCGAATCAACGGTGCGCCTCTCGACGACTGAGCCGGGGACCTGCATGGAAAAGAGCGTCGACGCCTTCCGCACGATCAGCGAAGCCGCCGAGGAGCTCGACGTTCCCCAGCACGTTCTGCGCTTTTGGGAGACGCGTTTCTCCCAGATTCGCCCCATGAAGAGGGGCGGGGGGCGCCGGTACTATCGTCCCGAAGATATGGATCTTCTGCGCGCGATCCGTAGCCTTCTCTATGGCGAGGGTTATACCATCCGCGGCGTTCAGCGCCTGCTGAAGGAACGCGGCGTGCGCGCCGTCATGGCCTTGCCCAAGGCCGGCGGCGCTTCCGGGTTAGAAGATCAGGCTCCAATAAGCTCCAGCGATCCCGAGAGGGAGTCGCTCGCTCATGAGGCTGCCGATGTATACGCTGACATGAGCTGCGCGCTGCGCGCTGCGCTCAGCGAGATCGAGGAAGCGCAACGAATTCTGCGCGCAGCCCACGCTCACTGATCAGCTTTTCCCCTGTTTCGCATCATCGATAAGGAAATGCGTCGCAGATGGCTTTCACAGGTTGCACCCAGCAAAGGCCTTCTCTATAAGACGCGCAGTCGGAGTGTAGCGCAGCCCGGTTAGCGCACTTGTCTGGGGGACAAGGGGTCGTGGGTTCGAATCCCGCCACTCCGACCATTTTCTTCTTTGTTTTTTTTTCGCCCTTTTGGGCGTCCTTGCGTGTTCGCTGCTTGGTGAGCGGTTAGTGCGGAACCTCCAGCGTCAGGTCTGCGGCAATTAACCCTTCCGGACGCTCTTAACTCTACAGCTTTTGGCGTCCCGAAGCAGCGTCATCATGCCGAACCAAATGCCGTCGTCGAGGCTTATCTGCGAGGATCTCGCGAAAGGCTTTGCGTATGCGCATGTTGAGTTTGCACGTAGCGACAAACACTGCGAAAGCGCTTGCGCTTTGCGCCTGTCTGTTGGGCTCGTCCGCGCAGGCGCAGACCAGACCGACGCATGCGCCCGAACGCAAGAGCTTCAGCGCGCAGGAACAGGCGGCGGCTGTCGTCCCTGCCTTTCCCGACGTGCGCTTCTTTGCAGATGCCACCCATGATTTCCGACGCGCCTTGCCACAGCGACCTGGCCCTTGGCTGGCCTTGTCTGCAGGTGGCGAGGATGGCGCCTTCGGCGCAGGCGTGCTCACAGGTTGGACGGGCAATGGCCGCCCCGAGTTCGCCGTCGTCACAGGCGTAAGCACGGGAGCCCTGATCGGCGTATATGCCTTCCTGGGCTCCTCCTACGACCCTATGCTGGAGGCCGCCTATACGACCATCAATTCCGCAGATGTGTATGAAGCCGCCAGCACCCATGAAAGCCTCGTGGATGCATGGCCGTTGCGCAGGTTGGTCGATAAGGCGATCACCGCACAACTGCTGCGCGATGTAGCGAGCGCCCATAACAATGGTCGACGCCTCTTTGTCATAACCACCAATCTTGACGCCGGTAGGCCTGTCGTCTGGAACATGGGCGCCATCGCGCGACAGTCCAGCGATGAATCGCTCGCACTGTTCAAACAGGTTCTGCTGGCCTCCAGCAGCATTCCCGGCGTGTTTCAACCCATGCTGATCAATGCGGAAGGGCAGGGCGGTTCCTTTCACGAACTCCACGTCGACGGCGCGCTCGCAAGTCCATTCTATGTGGCGCCGGAATCCATTACCGATCTGCCCGCCTCCGAACTCTACATCTTGATCAACGGAAAATTGTCCACGGACTTCGGGGTGACCCCGCGAAAGGTTCTTCCAATTCTCGGACGTTCCTTTTCGGTGGCGTTGAAGGCGGGTGAGCGCGGGGCCATCGCCAGTTGGACGAAATGGGCGCAGATGCGCGATCTCGGGCTGAAGGTCGCCGCTATTCCGGCTACTTTCAAAATGGAAAGCAGGGGCTCATTTGACCCAGATTACATGAAGGCGCTCTATGCGGAAGGTCGTCGTTCGGCGCCGGGCGGAGAGGCCTTTCAGACGCAGAGAGGCCCCGCTACCGATCATCTTGAGGGGACTATTGCAAGGCTTCCGAAGTGATGACGGAATTGTCGCTGCCTCGCAGCTGATACCGCAACGGCGCGCCGTTTTGATCGAACCATAGATCTCGATCAAGCCCACCCCTCAGCCGATAATGATGCGCGAGCTTCTGGCCCATGCGCGTCGAAATCTGTTCGTTGCCCATGTCGGTGATATTGATCTTGATCGGCTGTCCCGTCTCGGTGTTGAAAAATTCGGTGCGACCGACGAAGTCCAAGTTCCAGAAGCTTGCGGGAATTGTGACCTTTGGGGCGTCTATCCGCTTGCCATCGGCGACGATGGAAACCTTGTCGGAGCTGGCTGAGGCGTTCACCGCCAGCATCGTTCCATTGTCATTCGTTTGCGAGCGGAAGCTTGCGAAGCTATTGTCTGTCCAAGTTTCTCGCCCCACATAGCTGAAGCTATAGGCGTTGATGAACATCACTTTTACTTCGATCTGCGTGCGGAAATCGACGGTCGTCGTTGCGCCTTCAGTCGATAGGTTGATGTCATGCTGACCGATCTGCACGCCGTTTCGCATGATGGCGAAGGACATGCGTTGCGTCTGCGGCTCAGCGTGCAGGCCTGTCGATGCAAACCCAAGAGCTAGAATGGATAGCAGAGCCGCTTTCACCTGCGCCTCAACCATTCATGACGCGTAGTCGACGCCGGCGCGGCTCGATCATGTCCTGCACCTTTGCGACAATGCCTTGCGCATCGAGCCCTGCGGCGGCGTACATGAGCTCTGGCTTGTCGTGGTTGAGGAACACATCGGGTAGGATCATCGAACGCATCTTCAAGCCAGTGCCGCCAAGCACGCCTTCCTCCAGAAGCAATTGCGCGACCTGACTGCCAAACCCGCCAATTGATCCTTCTTCAATGGTAAGCAAGCATTCGTGATCGCGCGCCAACGCGAGGATCAATTCATGATCGAGCGGCTTTGCGAAACGCGCGTCCGCAACGGTTGTGGAACATCCCATGGCTTCGAGTTCATCAGCGGCGCGCAGCGACTGTTGCAACCGGGCGCCAAAGGACAAGATTGCAACGCGCGAGCCTTCCCGCACGATACGCCCCTTACCAATTGTGAGGGGAGATGCGGATCTGGGCAGAGCGACGCCATTTCCTTCACCGCGTGGAAAACGAAATGCGATTGGCCCGTCGTCATGAGCGGCGGCTGTCGCCACCATGCGCGCCAGTTCGGCCTCATCACTTGGAGCCATGATCGTCATATTAGGCAGGCAGCCGAGATAGGCGATGTCAAACGAACCCGCATGGGTCGGGCCATCCGCGCCGACCAGTCCAGCTCGATCTATGGCGAAACGAACGGGAAGGTTTTGCAAAGCTACGTCATGGACAATCTGATCAAAAGCGCGCTGCAGAAAGGTTGAGTAGATTGCGCAGAACGGCTTCATGCCATCAGCCGCGAGCCCGGCAGCAAATGTAACGGCATGTTGCTCGGCGATGCCGACATCAAAGGCGCGCGCGGGATAGGCCTTCGCAAACACATCAAGCCCGGTGCCAGAAGGCATGGCGGCGGTGATGGCGATTATGCGCTCATCTTTCGCTGCTTCCTTGACGAGGCATTCGGCGAAAATCTGTGTGTAGGATGGCGCCTTGGTTTTTGGCTTAACCTGTGCGCCGCTCACAGGATCATATGCGCTGACGCCATGCATGCGATCGCCCGCGGACACGGCTGGCGCGTAACCTCTGCCCTTTTGAGTCAGGGCATGGATGAAGACGGGGCCGTCGATCTCGCGCGCACTTTCCAGTGTAGCGACGAGCTGGTTCAGATCATGGCCATCAACTGGCCCAAGGCACGTAAAACCCAGTTCCTCGAACCACGAGCGGTTCCATTCATTCGCGCCCTCGTCTGACTGAGTGGAGCGTGCCTGAGGCGCGCGCGCGGCCAAGCGATTGAAGTATTCTGACATTGCGCCGCTTGGTTCAGCGATGGACATTTGATTGTCGTTGAGCACAACGATCAGCTTTGAACCGATCGCGCCCGCATTGTTCAGCGCCTCATAAGCCATGCCAGCCGACATGGCGCCATCGCCAATCACCGCGATGACATTACGTTGCTCGCCGAGCATGTCGCGCGCCACGGCGAAGCCGAGCGCGGAGGAAATAGAGGTGGAGGAATGGGCCGCGCCAAAGGGGTCATATTCGCTTTCGGCGCGCTTGGTGAATCCGGATAAGCCGCCGCCTTGGCGCAGAGTGAGCATGTCATCGCGTCGGCCGGTAAGAATCTTGTGGGGATATGCCTGATGGCCGACATCCCAAATCAGCCGATCCTGCGGCGTATCGAATACATAATGCAGCGCCACTGTTAGTTCGACCACGCCGAGGCTTGCGCCAAGATGGCCCCCGGTGACGGCGACGGTCTCGATCAGCTCTTGCCGCAATTCATCTGCGATGCCCGAAAGATCAGTCCTTGCGCATGCGCGCAGTTGAGCGGGATAACGGACGAGGTCGAGCAGGGGAGTGCGGGAGACAGGATTTTCGATAGTCAATCTTTCATGCATTGCGGACGCCTCCCGAAAAGCAGATGCCTGCTTCGTGCTGAGCGTTATGGGGCGCCATGGCGCGTCGGCAAGTGTGCGGTTGCGCCCTCACTGCACTTCCTCGCCAGCTTTCACACGCGGCGGTCCCATCAGCGCGGGCTGAAACAGGACGGCCGCCGCCAATGTGCAGACAAGCGATAGCGCGAGCAGCTTGCCCATGCTGGATGTGCCGGGATGGCTTGAAAGCCAAAGGCTGCCGAAGGCGGTGGCGCTGGTGAGCGCGCTGAACACGATGGCGCGCGTGAGGCTTGATTGCAGCAAGTTCATCACGCCTGCGCGCCACGCCATAACGAAATATATTTTGAACGCCACGCCAAGCCCCAGCAAAAGCGGCAAGGCGATGATGTTCGCGAAATTGAGAGGCATATCGATCAGAACGCAGATTTCGAGCGTGACGACGCCGGCGAGCAATAGCGGACCAAGCGTCAACAGAACATCGCTCGGCCGCCGCAGCACGATCAGCAGAAGGACCGAGATCGATAGTAAGGCCCAGGCGCCGGCTTCGACGAAGGCCCGCACAATCGTATCTCCGGCGCCCTGTATGGCTATGGGCGCGCCTGCGGCGTCCGGCGCCACCGAAAGCACCGCTTTGGTGAAGGCGCGCATCACTTCATTGTTATTGACGTCGCCCGCGGGGCTGACCTCTACGCGAGCGCGACCATCCTTTGCGACCCATTGGTCTTTCAATTGCGCGGGCATATCGTCGAGGGTCACCTTCTGCGCGCCGAGCGAGTCCTTGAGATTGCGAAGAGTGACTTTTAGTGGAGTTATGAGCGCATCGTTTGCGGCTGCGCGGCGCGTGTTCGGAGCTTGTGCAAGGCTGGCGAAGGCAGCGCCAATGCTCTTCAGCGCCTCTGCGCCTTCGCTTGTCTGCTGGCTCATGCTTTGTGAAATCATGCCCGAGATCGCTTGCAGCGACTGCACCACCTGCTCATCCGTTGGCGTAGGCTGCGCGGGGCGGGCGAGGCCGCCTTTCAACCCGCTCGCCTGATGTATGACTGCGAGTTTCGCGTCCTGATCTTTGGGAATGAATGTCTCGATGTCCGTAACCTGACGAACCTGAGGAAGCGCTGCTAGTCGCTCGGCAAGGGGCTTGGCGGCTGCGATGTCTGGCGCGAGGGTTGAGACATTGTTGTTGTTGCTATCCTGCGCACTCATCATCTCGCGCAAGGTTGAAACGGACTCGACCTTATCGCTGCGCAGATTGAGCGGGTTGAAGTCGAAATGCAGGCGCGTGAGCAATGGCGCGCCAGCGAGCACGACGGCCAGCGTGCCGCCGATGATGAACCACCGATGCTGCGCCAGGAAACGGTCAACCGGCGCCAGAAAGGCGTAGCCGATTTCTTCCGGTTCGCCTGGTGGCTTAAGTATAGTGAGGGCCGCGGGCAGCACCGTGATGCTTGTGATGAAAGCCACGATCATGCCGACGCCTGCGATGAGGCCAAGTTCCGATACGCCGCGGTAGACCGTGGGCAAGAAGGCCAGAAAGCCGCATGCGGTCGCCGCCGCCGCAAGTGCGAGCGGGCGTCCAGCGCGCGCTGCTGCGGCAATCAGCGCCTCGTTCAGCGCTTCAAGACGATGCCGCTCGGCGCGATAGCGCACGCTGAACTGAATGCCGAAGTCCGCACCTATGCCCACGAACAGAACTGCAAAAGCTACGGAGATCAAATTAAGTGCGCCTACCATCATCAGCCCGAGCGCTGCTGTGACAAGCAAACCCACGGCAACGCTAAGCAAGATCGCAAAGACGATGCGCGGCGATTTAAGGGCGAGCCAGAGCAGAAACGCGACGACGATGATTGTGCCAAGGTTGCTCGCCCATGCGCCTTCTGCCACGGTTGCAAATTCCTCATCCGCCAGCGCAACGTCGCCAGTCAGTCTTACGCGCATATGGTTCTGGTCAAGATGAAGGTCGGAGATCGCAAATCTGATGGCGTCGGTCGCCTTTCGGCCTGGCTCGAGGGCTGAGAAGTCTAGCACCGGTTTCACGATCATATACCGGCGCAGGTCTCTTGCAGACGGCGGCGCGCCGTCTAGCAAGGCGCGCCATGTGAAGTCGATGTTCTCACCCGCCACGATGCGCGACAATGCGCTCCCCAAGCTGCGCAGCAGAGGCGCCAAATCGTCAAGCCGCATGGCGCCACGCTGCGCGCCTTGGGTCACGAGCGCCATGCTGTTGGCGAGGCCTCGCAAGGATGGGTCATCATTGAGCGAGGTCAGCAACGCCTGAGAGGCCATCGCGCCTCCGATCGTCTTTTGCACATCCTCCAAAGGAACAAACAGGAGCGCATTTTGGCGAAAGAAGGGCAGGTCATCCAAACGTTCGATGTTGCGAATGACGTCCTTCCTTTCCGCGAGCGCCGCCTGTAGCCGGTCGGCGCCGTCTTGCGCTGACTCCGGGGTCGGCGCGTCGATCACCACGACGATATTTTGCTGCAGTTCCGGAAAAGCCTTGTCAAAGGCTAATTGATTTTGACGCCACGCCAGCTTGCTGGAAAGCAGGTCATCCGTATTCGTGTTGATTGCGAAATGCCTTGCTGCATAGGCGCCGCTCCCAGCCGCTATGACAAGCGCCAGCAGAAGCGTCGTCCACGGCCTTTCACAACAGGCCTGCACTATTTTCACGATGATTGCGCCAAGCATATGCGGTGCCTTCCAGTCGAACGCGGGCGTCGGAACTCCACCTTGGTCACAGACTTATCTAGGACGCTGATTTTCGCTTTCGACAGCACGTCGCGATAAAGGAATGATGATGGGAATTCCGCTTTTTCAAATGGCCAAGATCGGCGCCTATGTCGCCTTGCAGACTCTGAAAGGTCGAAAGCGTTATCCGCTCGTGCTGATGCTGGAACCTTTGTTCCGTTGCAATCTCGCCTGCGCGGGATGTGGCAAAATTGACTACCCCGACAAGATCCTGAACCAACGTCTGCCGCTTGAGGATTGTCTCGACGCCATTGATGAATGCGGGGCGCCAGTCGTCGTGATCGCAGGTGGTGAGCCGCTGCTGCACAAAGAGATCGGCGAGATCGTTGAGGGCGCTCTCGCTCGCGGCAAGTTCGTTACGGTATGTACGAACGCGCTTCTGTTGGAAAAGAAACTTTCCTTATTTCGCCCCTCGTCGGCTTTCAACTTCTCGGTGCATCTCGACGGCGATGCGCAAATGCATGATCGTTCCGTTTGCCAGACGGGCGTTTACGACCGTGCAGTGGCGGCGATTAAAAAGGCAAAGGCGAAAGGCTTCCGCGTCACGCTCAACTGTACGCTGTTCAATGACGCCGACGCGCAACGGGTTGCGAATTTCTTCGACGATATGAAACGCCTTCGCGTGGATGGGGTGACGGTTTCCCCCGGCTATGCTTATGAGCGTGCGCCGGATCAGCAGCATTTCCTGAACCGACGTCGCACCAAGGATCTGTTCCGCGACATCTTGCGCAGGGGGCGCGGAGGTAAATCCTGGCCGCTTTTCCAATCGTCATTGTTTCTGGATTTCCTTGCGGGCAATCAGGCCTACGCATGCACGCCCTGGGGCAATCCCACCCGCACATTGTTTGGCTGGCAGCGCCCCTGTTATCTTCTTGGGGAGGGCTATGCGAAGACCTATAAGGAATTGATGGAGACGACCGATTGGGACGCCTATGGCGTCGGAAATTACGAGAAATGCGCCGATTGCATGGTCCATTCCGGTTTTGAAGCGACGGCGGTGCAAGATTCAGTTCGTCATCCCCTTAA
>CANGOK010000022.1 GCA_947455285.1 Beijerinckiaceae bacterium
CATGTGACCGCAAGAGGTCTTCATGCTATGCTTGTGGCCGATTCTTCACCCTGACTATCCTGCCGCACATTCGGAGAAATCATCATGGCGTTGGAACCCGGCGATATTGTCCAGCTGAAGTCCGGAGGCCCCTTGATGACCGTCGTCGCGGTGGAAAAGGCTGAGGTGCGCTGCATCTGGCACAGCCAGTCAGCCGAAGACATTCGCTCCGCCACGATCCCAACCGTCGCCCTCGAACACATCGACCTTGCTGATGATGAGGATGACGAGGAGTTTGAGGACTAGGCTTTTTCCGCCTACCCCCGGCGCTCCCCGAAGGTCCAGAACTTGTGGGCCGAGAAGTTCCAGACGAACACGATGCCGGTCGTGGCGAGGCGCGCCAGGATAGCGGGAACGCCCAGCTGCTGAGTGAACAGCCACATGAAGAGGCCGGTGAGCGAAAAGCCCACGGCCATCACGCTCATAAAGCGCAAGCCCGCCTGCACATGGTTGCGCTCGGTGGTGAAGGTGTGCGCCCGGTTGAGCAGGTAATTCACCAGTCCGCCCACCATATAGCCCGCCAGCGCCCCGGCGACCGGCTCCACACCAAGAAACTCGGTCAGCAGCAGGAACACGCCATAGTCCGCCCCCAATGAGATGAGGCCGACGCCGAAAAAGGTCGAGATCTGGCGGGGGAGCGACATGGGAACTGGTCTAGACGCGGGCGGGGCGCTTGTCACCGGGGATTTAGCGCAGGCTTGGCGATTCTGACAGGCCTGACCATAGGACTGGGGGCAACCAGCGGCGGGGCTTCCCAAGCCTTCGATTCTCGTCTAGTTAGCGGGGACATTTCGGGCCGGGGCGCCTCCCGCTCGAATTCCCCATCAGGTTGGCCCCCATAAGGGCTTTCGCCCGTAAGGGTTTTCGTAAAAGGACGCGCTCGGGTTCCGCGAAGGGCCGACAGCGCGGCCTTTTTTTGTGTGCCCAGCATCGCCGGACCGCCGGCCCGCCGGAGATCCGGCGCTCCAGAACGAGTGACCATGCCCAAACGCACAGACATATCCACCATCATGATCATCGGCGCGGGGCCGATCATCATCGGACAGGCCTGCGAGTTCGATTATTCGGGAACCCAGGCCTGCAAGGCCCTTCGCGAGGAGGGCTATCGGATCGTCCTCGTCAATTCCAATCCTGCAACGATCATGACCGATCCGAACATGGCGGATCGCACATATGTGGAGCCGATCACGCCCGAGATCGTGGCGAAGATCATCGAAAAGGAGCGCGGCGATCGCTCCAAGGGCTTCGCCCTTTTGCCGACCATGGGCGGCCAGACGGCGCTCAACTGCGCGCTCTCGCTCCAGCAACTGGGCGTTCTTGAAAAGTTCGATGTGGAGATGATCGGCGCGACGGCCCACGCCATCGACAAAGCCGAGGACCGCGAACTCTTCCGTCAGGCCATGACCAAGATCGGCCTCGACACGCCGAAGTCTCGCCTCGCCAATGCGTCGGACGTCAAGAAGGCAGACAAGGAAGAGTATAACCGCCAGATCGCGCAGATCACCGGCGAACACGCCGACGCAGCCCAACGTGAAAAGGCGCTCGACGCCTTCAAGCGCGATTGGGCCTCGAAGGAGCCCGAGCGCAAGCGTCGTTATATCTCCAAGGGCCTGACTGAGGCGATCGAGGCGATCGACGAGATCGGCCTGCCCGCAATCATCCGCCCCTCCTTCACCATGGGCGGCACGGGCGGCGGCATCGCCTATGATCGCGAAGAATATATCGACATCATCCAGAACGGTCTCGACGCCTCGCCGACCACAGAAGTCCTCATCGAGGAAAGCGTGCTGGGTTGGAAAGAGTATGAGATGGAGGTCGTCCGCGACAAGGCGGACAACTGCATCATCGTCTGCTCCATCGAGAACATCGACCCGATGGGCGTCCACACCGGCGACTCCATCACCGTTGCGCCAGCCCTGACGCTGTCCGACAAGGAATATCAGATCATGCGCGACGCATCGCTTGCGGTGCTGCGCGAGATTGGCGTGGAGACGGGCGGCTCGAACGTTCAGTTCGCAGTAAATCCCGCTAACGGCCGCATGATCGTCATCGAGATGAATCCGCGCGTGTCGCGCTCCTCCGCGCTCGCCTCCAAGGCGACGGGCTTCCCCATCGCCAAGGTCGCCGCGAAACTCGCCGTGGGCTACACGCTCGACGAGATCGAAAACGACATCACCGGCGGCGCGACCCCGGCCTCCTTCGAGCCGACCATTGATTATGTCGTGACGAAGGTGCCGCGTTTCGCCTTCGAGAAATTCCCCGGCGCCGAACCCGTGCTCACCACGGCGATGAAGTCCGTGGGCGAGTCCATGGCGATCGGCCGCACCTTCGCAGAGTCGCTGCAAAAGGCGCTTCGCTCCCTTGAGACGGGCCTCAATGGTCTCGACGAGGTCGAGATCGAAGGACTCGGCATGGGCGACGACTGGAATGTGCTGCGCGCGCGCCTGTCCAAGCAGACGCCTGACCGTCTCCTTGTCGTGGGGCAAGCCCTGCGCATGGGCATGAGCAGCGAAGAAATCCACGAGGCCTGCAAGATCGACCCGTGGTTCATCGCGCGGCTGAAGGAAATCATCGACCTTGAAGACAAGGTCCGCAAGCATGGCCTGCCCGACAATGCGGCGAGCCTTCGCATGCTGAAGGCCGCGGGCTTCTCGGACATGCGGCTCGCCTCGCTCACGGGCATGCAGGACAGCGACGTGCGCGCCCTGCGCCACAAGCTCGATGTGCGCCCCGTCTTCAAGCGCATCGACACCTGCGCCGCCGAATTCGCTTCGCCGACCGCCTATATGTATTCGAGCTACGAGACGCCTTTCGCGGGCGCGCCCGCCTGCGAATCGCGCCCCACGGACAAGCGCAAGATCGTGATTCTTGGCGGCGGGCCGAACCGCATCGGCCAGGGCATCGAGTTCGACTATTGCTGCTGCCACGCATGTTTCGCGCTCTCGGACGCAGGGTTCGAGACGATCATGATCAACTGCAATCCCGAGACGGTCTCCACCGACTATGACACATCGGACCGCCTCTATTTCGAGCCGCTGACGCAAGAAGACGTGCTCGAAATCCTCGCCAAGGAAAAGCAGAACGGCGAACTCGTCGGCGTGATCGTGCAGTTTGGCGGCCAGACGCCGCTCAAGCTCGCACATGCTCTGCAGGAAGCAGGCATTCCGATTCTCGGCACCTCCGTCGACTCCATCGACCTCGCCGAAGATCGCGACCGCTTCAAGCGACTGCTCGACAAGCTTGGCCTCAAGCAGCCGAAGAACGGCATCGCCTATTCAGTGGAACAGGCGCGCATCATCGCCTCCGAACTTGGCCTGCCGCTCGTCGTGCGCCCCTCTTATGTGCTGGGCGGCCGGGCCATGGCCATCATTCGCGACGCCGGCGCCTTGCAGGACTATCTGCTCGACACTCTGCCGAGCCTTATTCCTGCGGAAGTGAAGGCGCGTTATCCGAACGACAAAACGGGCCAGATCAATACGGTCCTCGGCAAGAACCCCTTGCTGTTCGACCGCTATCTGACGGACGCGATCGAGGTTGACGTGGACTGCCTCTGCGATGGCAAGGACGTCTTCATCGCGGGCATCATGGAGCATATCGAAGAGGCCGGCATTCACTCGGGCGATTCCGCCTGTTCGCTGCCGCCCCGCTCGCTCAGCAAGGAGACGCTCGCGACCCTTGAGGAACAGACGCGCAAGATGGCGCTGGCCCTTGAAGTCGGCGGCCTGATGAACGTCCAGTACGCTCTCAAGGACGGCGAGATCTATGTGCTCGAAGTGAACCCGCGCGCCTCGCGCACGGTGCCCTTCGTCGCCAAGGTCATCGGCCAGCCCATCGCCAAGATCGCTTCGCGCATCATGGCGGGCGAGACGCTGGCGAGCTTCAACCTCAAGGCGGAAGACCTCGGCCATGTCGCGGTCAAGGAAGCCGTGTTCCCCTTCGCGCGCTTCCCCGGCGTCGATACGGTTCTGGGACCGGAAATGCGCTCGACAGGCGAGGTCATTGGCCTCGACCGCAGCTTCGAAGTCGCCTTCGCCAAGAGCCAGCTTGGCGGCGGCGTAAAAGTGCCGACCTCCGGCACGGTCTTCGTCTCCGTGCGCGAGGCCGACAAGCCGCGCGTGCTTGAGGCCATGCGCATGCTGTCCGACATCGGCTTCAAGATCGTCGCCACGGGCGGCACCGCTCGCTTCCTTGAGCAGAACGGGGTTCCCGCCCAAAAGATCAACAAGGTCTCCGAAGGTCGCCCCCACGTGGTCGACACGATCAAGAATGGTGGGATCCAGCTCGTGTTCAACACGACGGAAGGGGCGCAAGCTCTTGCGGATAGCCGGTCGCTTCGGCGCGCGGCCCTCTTGCATAAGGTTCCCTACTACACCACTCTAGCCGGAGCCGTGGCGGCTGCGCAGGGCATCACGGCCTATAAGGGCGGGGTTCTCGAAGTCAGGCCTCTGCAAGATTACTTCGCCTGATCAGGCGATACGGACCTGTTCGCGGGACATCGTCCCGCGAGCGTCAGTGTTTTCGCGTTTTGGATGATCAAGCGCCGCTACGCGAGATTGGAAAGAGATTCGAAGATGGTGGACAAAGTCCCGATGACCGTGGCGGGCTATGCGGCCCTCGAAGCGGAACTCAAGCGTCGCCAGCAGGAAGAGCGGCCGCGCATCATTCAGGCGATCTCGGAAGCGCGCTCCCATGGCGACCTTTCCGAAAACGCCGAATATCATGCGGCCAAGGAATCCCAGTCGCTGAACGAGGGGCGCATCGCCGAGCTTGAGGACAAACTGTCCCGCGCCGAGGTGATCGACGTCAGCAAGCTGTCGGGCGCCAATGTGAAGTTCGGCGCCACCGTGACCCTCATCGATGAGGATACGGAGGAAGAGAAGGTCTACCAGATCGTCGGCGAGGCCGAGGCTGATGTGAAGAGCGGCAAGGTGTCGATCACCTCGCCCATCGCCCGCGCCCTCATCGGCAAGAAGGTCGGCGACGCCGTCGAAGTGAACACGCCCGGCGGCGGCAAGAGCTATGAAGTTTTGAAGGTCGCCTTCATCTGACCTGACCACTCTTGCGCTAGACGATTTCGGCCCGCCAATGCGCGGGCCGTTTTCATTCCGGCTTCTTGTTCCTTTTGCGAGCCCGCCCTTCGGCCGAGGCCTGCGCGGCGCGGCGCGCGAGATCCTTGTCCTTGCGGAACATGCGGTTTTCAGCAGGCGCCGCCGCCCCTCCGATGCTCCCGGCCTTGGCCGCCAGCGCGACGTCTCTCGCAAAGGCGCGCTTTTCAGGCGGCACGGATTGGCCGCCCATGCGCGCGATTTCACGGCGTCGTTCAGGCGAGAGGCAGGCGAGGCCCCGTTTGCTCTTTTCCTTCTTTTCCATAGGCATCCCGACTGTCGACCAAGCTTGTCCCAAGGGAAACGCTGGAACGCGGCTTTCGGCGGGCGGCATTGCGATAAAAAATTGTCTGTAATCAATTATTTAGTATTCAATTGCCCCCTTGCGGCGATCCGCTCTTGGCTTGCGGGCCCTATAGCGGTACAGCCCCACGCATGACCTCTCCCGCTTCCACCGCCCCCAGATTGCCGCCGGGAACCACCGCCTGGGTCCTCGCCTCGGGCAAGGTGGGCCATGAGGTGCATTGCCTCGGCATCGCCCGCGAACTGGGGCTTGAGCCGGAGCTCAAGCAGGTGAAGCCCCGGGCGCTCTTCGCCGCTCTCACGCCCTTTGGGCCGATCGATCCGCGTGATGACGCGCATCGACAGGGCAGCTTGCTTGCGCCGCCCTTCCCGGACCTCGTCTTCGCCGCCGGTCGCGTCACCGTGCCCTATCTGCGCTATCTGCGTAGGGTCTCGGGCGGACGAACCTTCACAATCTTCCTGCAGGACCCGCGCACTGGAGCGGGCACGGCTGACCTGCTCTGGGTGCCCGAGCATGACAAGCTGCGGGGCGAGAATGTGCTGGTCACCCTCACCTCGCCCCATCCGCTGCGGCCCCATGTGCTTGAGGCCGCGCGCCGCGAGCCCGACCCGCGCCTCGCAAACCTGCCTCACCCGCGCGTCGCCATGGTGCTCGGTGGACCAAGCGCCCATCATCGCTACGAAGACAAGGATGTGGCTGCGCTGACCGCCATCGCCACAAGCATTGCAGAGGCTGGCTACGGCGTCATGGTCACGCCATCGCGCCGCACCCCTGCAAGCCTCGTCACGGCGCTGGCGCAGGCGCTTGAGGGCAAGGCCGTCTTTGTCTGGAATGGCGAAGGTGAAAACCCGTACTCCGCCATGATCGCGCTGGCGGATTCGATCGTCGTCACCGGCGACAGCGTGAACATGGTCGGCGAGGCGCTGGCTGGCGGCGTTCCAGTGCAAGTCTATGAACCAAGCGGCGGGCATCCCAAGATCACCGGCTTCATCGACAAGCTCGTGGCGGCGGGCCATGTGCGGCGCTGGGCGGGCGCTCTGGAAGGCTGGGACAATCCGCCCCTCGACGCCACCTCCCTGATCGCTAGTGAAATCGCGCGCCGCTACAACGCTTTTCGCGCCTCACCAATGCGCTGAGAGCGGCGCTCCCGCCAAAGCCTCAGCGATGCGCTCGCGGCTCGCCCGCGCGAGGGTTTCAGGCAGCTTGTCCACAGGGAAAAACCCGGTCTCAACGATTTCCCGATCCGCGCCCCGCGCATGTGTCTGGCGCACGCCACGCGCCACATAAACCAGCACATGGTCGCGCTTCGTGACGAAAGTGTTCAGATAAACGCCCAGCAAAACAGGCTCGCTGGTCAGTTCGAGATGCCCCTCTTCGCGCAGCTCTCGGGTAAGCGCCTGCACGGCCGTCTCGCCCACCTCCACGCCCCCACCCGGCAGATGCCAGCCCGGCAGATAGGAATGGCGCACGAGAAAGATGCGGCCCACCTCGTCGAGCGCCACCGCCCGCACGCCCATCGTGAGCGGCCGGGAGAGCCGGAACCACAGATGCGCGGCGCGATGAAAGAGCCGCATGATCGGGCGCGGGATGTGAGCGAGCATGGATGCGAAACTACCGCTCGGCTTGCGCCTTGCACAGGTCTTTCCGCAGCTGGCTGCGCTTTGGTTGACTCGGGCGCGGCGAAGATTAGAACCCTTCTAAGCTGCCTTGGAGCCTCCGGTGAAACCCTTTTCGGAACTGACCCCGCGCGAAATCCTGGCGCTCGCCATCTCATCTGAAGAGGAAGATGCGCGCATCTACATGGCCTTCGCCGAAGACCTGCGCGAGCGTTATCCCGCCTCCGCCAAGGTCTTCGAGGAGATGGCGGAAGAAGAGACCAGCCATCGCCACATGCTGCTCGAAATCTACGAGACGCGCTTTGGCAAGGTGCTGCCGCCAATCCGCCGCGAGGACGTGAAGGGCTTTCTGAAACGTCGCCCGATCTGGCTCACCAAGAATTTGTCGCTTGAGACCATCCGCAAGGAAGCGGAGAACATGGAGTTTCAGGCCGCCCGCTTCTATGAACGCGCCGCCGAGCGCACCACCGATATCGAGGTGCGCAAGCTGCTGGGCGATCTCGCGGAAGTCGAGAAGGGCCACAAGACCCACGCCCACAAGCTCGAACAGGCCCTGCTGACCGAAGAGGCGCTGGAGGAAGAAGGCGCGACGCGTCATCGCATGTTCGTGCTGCAATATGTGCAGCCGGGCCTCGCCGGCCTCATGGATGGGTCGGTCTCGACGCTGGCGCCGCTCTTCGCCGCCGCCTTCGCCACCCACAGCAACTGGGAAACCTTCCTCGTCGGCATGGCAGCCTCCATTGGCGCAGGCATCAGCATGGGCTTTGCGGAAGCCCTGTCGGACGACGGCTCGCTGACCGGCCGCGGCTCGCCATGGCTGCGCGGCGGCATCTGCGGCCTCATGACCACCCTTGGCGGCATCGGCCATACTCTGCCCTATCTGGTGCCGGATTCCTGGGCCAACGCCTTCTGGGTGGCGACAGGCATAGCTGGCCTCATCGTCTTCATTGAACTGTGGGTCATCGCCTGGGTGCGCGCGCGCTACATGGACACGCCCTTCCTGCAAGCGGTCTTCCAGATCGTGCTCGGCGGCGTGATCGTGCTGGCGGCGGGAATCCTGATCGGCGGGGCATAACGCTTGACGTAAGCCCCGTGAACGGCGACACACCCGCCCGTGACGAGCTTCCTGATCGCCCATCTCTCCGACGCCCATATCGGCCCGCTGCCGAAGGCGCACCCGCGCGAACTCGTGGGTAAGCGGCTGACCGGTTACATCAACTGGAAGCGCCGCGACCGTATCCATGACATGGATGTGCTGGCCCGGCTGGTGGCCGACATGAAGGCCCACAAGCCCGATCACATCATGATGACGGGCGATGTGCTGAACATCGGCCTGCCCGCAGAATTTCCGCTGGCGGCGGCTTGGCTGCACACTTTGGGCGACCCCAAGGACGTAAGCTTCGTGCCGGGCAATCATGACGCCTATGTGCGCAGCTCCATGCCCTATCTGCTGCGCAGCTTCGCCCCCTGGACCTCGCCCGACGGTGGGCATGAGACCACCTATCCCTATCTGCGGGTGCGCGGAAACATCGCCTTCATCGGCGTCTCGTCTGGCGTGCCGACGCCCTTCTTCATCGCCTCCGGCAAGATGGGCCGGGAGCAGCGCCACGACTTCGCGCGCATGCTCCACGAGACGCATGCGCGCGGCCTTATGCGCGTGGTGATGATCCATCATCCACCCTACCGCACGGGCGCGAGCTTTGGGCGCGGGCTGATGGATGCGGGCGCCTTTGAGCGCATCATCGCCCGGCACGGCGCCGAACTGATCGTCCATGGCCACAACCATCGCGCTTCGGTGAACCACCTGGCGAGCCAGAAGGGCCGCGTGCCCGTGGTGGGCGTGGCCTCGGCCTCGGCCGTCCCCGGCACGCCCCGCCATCGCGCGGCCTATCATCTCTTCAAGGTCACGCAGGGCGAGACAGGCTGGCGCATTGAAGCCCATGCCCGCGGCATCCTGCCCGGCACGCGCGAAATCGGCGAGCTTGGACCAGTAGCGCTCGGCTGAATTACTTCACGACCTGGATCAGCGTTGAAAGCTGCTCTTTCGTCAGCGGCGCTGTGAGGAACTTCTGCCGCACAGCGCCTTCCATCAGTTTGTCGAGGCCGGTGATCACATCGAAATCGCGCGCCGCCTTGGGCTGGAAATCAAAAGCCGCCTTGCGCGCGAACTCGACGGGAACGCCAATGTTCGCGGCCCACATCTCGATCGCCTTGGGATCGGCGTACATCCACTCCAGCGTTTCGCGATAGGCCTTCACATAGCGCACCAGCGCATCCTTGCGCTCCGTCAACACCTTCACGCTGGCGATGTCGACGCGCACAGTCTGGTCCCGCAATGAAGGCGCGTCATTGCCTGTGGCGACGATGCGGATCTTGCCTTCCGAGATCTCCTTGAGGCCGAAGGGCGGCGCCGCCCAGCCAAGATCAATCTGGCCAGACATGACCTGCGTGAGGGTGGCCGCCTGATCGCCCGAAGCGAGCAGCTTCATCTTGGCGCCGGTCTCTTCGACTAGCGCCACCGCAATGGTATTGCTGCTTGATCCATTGCTCGAGAAGCCAAGCACGTTCTTCTCGGTCCCGTCCTTTAAAGTCTTGATGGGACTGTCGGCGCGCGCATACCAGTATAGATCGCTGGCGCCGGTGAAATTGGAGCCGATGATGCGCACCGGCGCGCCCTTGGCGAAGGCGCCCATGACGCCTGTCGTGCCCACGGCGATGCTGAGATCGGCGGAGCCGGAAATCACGGCCTGCAGGGATTCGCCCGCGCCCGCAGTCGCGTAATATTCTACGTTGATTCCGTGCTTTTTGAAAATGCCCGCCTGCTGGCCAAGACGCGGCGCTTCCGCCGCCCAAAGGCCGAAGCCGCCGATGGCGAGGCGGAACGTATCGAGTTGTTGAGCGAAGGCGCCTGCCGAACAGGCGATAAGGCCGAAAACGCCTGAAACGGCGCAGCAAAAGGCTCGCGAAGTGACCCGCATTCTCATCCTCCCGAACGCCGGCTTTAGCGCCGGTCATGGGCGGATGATGGCTGAGAGCGGCGAGGTTGAAAAGCCTCGCCGCTCCCTAAAATCGTCAGGAGGCCTGCTGGATGGCCGAGATCTTCCAGTCCTGCGGGCCGGCGCCGGCGGGACGCAGGAAGGTCCAGACCTCGGTCGCCTGTTCCGGCGCCGAAGGATTGCCGGAAACGATGCGGCCGGTGGCGCGGTCCTGCATCACATCGATGATGGAGAAGCGCATGGCCACGGTGGCGTAGTCTTCGTTATTCTCGCGCCAGGCTTCCGAAAGGTCGCCCTGCAGCAGCTTCACGCCGGAGATCTTGTTGACCACGCCAGTGCGGGCGTGTTCGGCGATCTCCTGCGAAAAATAGGCGACCATCTCGGGCGTTGCGAGCATGCGCAGTCGATCGATGCTCTCGTCGCTATAGGCGCTCTGGGATTCGCCAAGCAGACGCTCGAAGTTGCCGAAGTCCGCATCCTGCAGCTGGATAGGCGTCGTGACAGGCGCCTGCGGCTGATACTGGGGAGCGCCGCCGCCAAAACCACCAAAGCCGCCCTGCGGGCCGCGGCCACCCTCATAAGCCGATCGCTCCGAAGCGCCAGCCATGGCCGGACGGTTGCGATTGGCGAACCAGCTCATGGCGAAACGCACCACGAAGAAGAGCAAGGCGAGCTGCAGCACAAGGCCGAGGAACGAGCCGATGCCGCCAAGGCCGCCCGTCATGCCGTGGCCGAAAAGCATGCCGAACAGACCCGCGCCGAGGAGGCCAGCAAAGAGCCCGCCGCCAAAGCCACTGAACAGGCCGCCAAACATGCCGCCTTGCGCCGGAGCGGGCGCGGGGCTGAAAGAGGGGCCATGGGAGGGCTGCGGCGTCATTGAGCGCTCCATGGGCGCGACCGTATGGGGCGCGGTCGAGGTCGCAGGCGGCGCAGAGAAAGTCTTGGAGCCGCGGCTGCCAGCGCTCGACCCGGCGCCAAGGCGAGCCTCTGCGACCGCCGGCGCAAGCGCCAGCAGGGCGGTCAGCCCGAGCGCAAGAAGACCGTTACGCGACAGCACCCTGTTCAGAAAAAGCGTGAACGAGGACATTGGATGGAACCCTCTTTGATCCGGGCGAACGCCCGCGAAGGGAATATGGGCATACAGCAACGGAAATGAAACGGGGCTGATAGCGCTTCGCCACGCCTCGCGTGATTGTGAAAGCAAATGCGGTCCTAAGCGACCTGACGAAGTGGCGGGTCGCGAAACATCGCCTTTCCCCAGCTTCATAAAGCGGCCAACCCCAAAAAGCCGGCCCGACGACGGGATCATCGGACCGGCCATCGAGGGGTTGAAAAGGATAAGTCAAAGCCAATTGGAAAAGGTCTTCGAGACAACATCTTGACCTTAGCTTTAAAAAAGCGAAACGCAAGAAGTTTCTAACGAAAAAAGAATTGAACGTAATTTTTATTATTAAAATCTCCCATGGCTTGCTCTGGCAAGGCTGGCGGGCGCTACCCACTTGAAACCAAGGGTGGGGAACAGGCGCTCGCGATGGAGACCATCATGACCCGTTTTTCAAAGTCGACCTCGGAAGGCCAGGGCTCCGGCGCCCACGCATGTCGCGCTGATCATGTCTGGCGGCCATTCGAACTGTTGGCCATGGTGCTGGGCTTCATCTTCTTCTGGCCCATCGGTCTCGCCGTGATCGGCTTCAAAATCTGGCAACGTCGCAACGAATATCCGGGCGACCTCTTCAGCTTTCTGCAGGAGCGGGTCTCAAACCTGCGGAACGCCTGCGAAGGCCGCCAATGGAACGCCACGGCCTGGCAGAGCGTCTGGGACGGAGCAGAGCCGCCTCGCCGCTCAGGCGGCGGCTGGTCGCCCTTCGGCGGCGTGCGCCCCACCGGCAACCGGGCCTTTGACGAGTGGCGCGAGGCGGAACTCGCCCGCCTCGAAGAGGAACGCCGCAAGCTCGACGAGGCCGAGCGCGAATTCGCCATCCACATCGAGGAGCTGCGCCGCGCCCGCGACCGCGAAGAGTTCGAGCGCTTCATGAAGGCTCGGCAAAACCGCCCCACGGGCGGGACCTGATCAGTGTGACCGACGGGGGCGTGGACACCCCGCGCCCCCGGCGTTAACGATTTGTTAACCATAAAACTTGAGCCGGGGTTAAGGCTTTTCGCGCATCACGTAGCGGATGGCGCGACGTCTCCTATCCCTTGCGATCACGACAGGCCTGGCCCTGCTTCTGGCGGGTTGCGGCCTGTTCAAGCGCGAGGAACGGGCGGCCTGGCGGGGACAGGCGGAGAAGGCCTGCCTCGCGCAAAAGCAGGTGACGCCATCCGCCTATGTCCAACCCGCCAAGGCCATCGACGGCCCCGGCCCCTGCGGCCTCGATTTTCCCTTCAAGGTGACGGCGCTCAGCGAAGGCTCCGTAGCCTTCAACACCACCCAAACGCTCGGCTGCCCCCTGACTGCGGCGCTGGACGAGTGGGTGCGCGATGTCGTGCAGCCAATCGCGCTCGCCAGATTCGGCCAGCCCGTGACGCAGGTGGACACGATGGGCGCCTATTCCTGCCGCCCCATCGATGGCCACCGTAGCAATCGCCTTTCCGAACATGCCTTCGGCAATGCGGTCGACGTCAGCGTGTTTCGCTTCGCCGATGGCCGCAGCGTCAGCCTCGCTAGGGGCTGGACGAAGGGCGACGCGCAGGAGAAGGCCTTCCTGCGCGAGGCGCAGGCCGGAGCCTGCAACATCTTCACGACCGTTCTGGCGCCGGGGTCGGACGCTAACCACAACGATCACCTGCATCTTGATCTCGCCATGCACGGCCAGACCTCGACCGGGCCGCGCCGCATCTGCAAGCCCCTGCCCTCGCCCCAGCTCCTGCCCGCCCCGCAGCGCCGCGACAACCTTCCCGACGCGCCGGACATCGATGATGACATCGATGTCGCGCAGGCCGGTGGCGCGAGCCGATCCATGTCGCTCGCCGCCGCTTTGCCGCCTGCGCCCATATCGAAGGCGCCGGCGCAGCCCATGCGTAGCGCCTCGCTGGCGCCTGCGCCTATGGCCCCGATCCCCCTGCCTCCGATCCCGCTGCCGCCGCCAAGGCCAATGACCCGCGAGGGCGTCTTCGCCTATGACGCGACAGCCACGATCAGGCCCCGGCGCTGATCCGGTTTGCGCGCCGCAGCGCCCGTGCTATGGGGTGCGCATGATGATCCACCGCCGACGACCCAGTCTTTGATCGAAGCGCTTTGCAGCGCCGCCCGACCCTGCGCATTCCGTCTGCCGGATGATCTCATATGACCGACCTCTCCCTGACCCTCAGCCCCCTCACACCTGCCGACATGCCCGCCATCGAAAAGCTCGATGAACGCGCCTTCGGCCCCGGCCGCTTCGCCCTCAGCGCCTATCGGCTGCGCGAGGGTGTGAACCCGGACCAGAACCTCTCCTTCGTCGCCCATGTCGGAACGCTGCTGGTCGGCGCCAACCGCATGACGCCCATCGCCTGCGGCGGCGCGCCCGCCCTGCTGCTGGGGCCGCTCACTGTCGATCCACCCTTCCGCTCGCGGGGCATCGGCGAGGCGCTGATGGCGAAATCCATGGAAGCTGCGCGCAACGGGGGCCACAGGCTGGTGATCCTCGTCGGCGATGAGCCTTATTATCGGCGCGTCGGTTTCAAGCGCGCGCCGCAGGGACGCCTAACCATGCCCGGCCCGGTCGATCCTGCGCGGCTGCTTTATTGTGAACTCGTGGAAGGCGCCTTTGAAGGCGTGACGGGAGCGATTACGCGGGCGTGATCATCTGCGCCCGCGCCGCGCCTCCCATAGCCAACCCATAAGCACGCTGCCCAGCAAGGCGATGAGGCCAGCGAAGCCCATCGCCAGCGGCGCGACGCCCACACCAGTCACCACGCTCGAACCGGTGCGCTTCACGCCGACGTAATCGGGTCCGCCATAGAGCGGGCTTTCGCGCAGGGCGACGAAACGCGGCAGGGCGATGGCCTCGCCTCCGGCGCTGATGCGCCGCACGGTGCCGCCGGTTGCCTGCGCCAAGGGCTTGAGGCGATCCATCGTTGAGACCACGTCCTGAAACTCGCGTGGATTCTCCGGCCCGACATTGACCAGCGTGGAAAGCTCGCCATCGCTGAGCTTGTAGAGGCCGAATTCTTCGACTGTGATCTGCGCGCGCGACAGGCCGGGCTCTGCGCCCGTCAGCGTCACCATCTGTGTCTTGCCGGTGGGCGAGGTTATGGTGACTGGAGGCGTCGTGGGTTTGAGGGTCTGGCGCTCGATGGAAAGCTCATGGCCGCGCGCGCTGGCGCGCAGGGCCTCTTCCTCAAGCTCGGGCTCCTTCATCAGCCAATGGGCGAGGCGACGCATGAGATCAAGATGCGGGCCGCCGCCCTGATAGCCGCGCGCCCAGAGCCAGATCTGATCGGAGAGCAAAAGGCCCACGCGCCCCTTCTCCTCGCGCGAGAGCAACAACAGCGGCATCTTGTCGGCGCCTGACATGACGGGAACGCCGCGCAGCCTCTCGCTCGACACCTGCCGGAACCATTCGCCCCATGCGGGCGGGCTTTGCTGCGAGCCGGGAAGGCCGCGCGTGACGGGATGCTTTGCGCCATCTTCGCTGATCTGCGGCAGGAAGGGCCGCTCAATCAATGACCCTTGCGGGCGCGCGGGCGCGATCTTGCCGAGCGGCGAATAAAAGAGCCCATCGCGGCCCGCATAATCAGGCCCCGTGGCCATCAGCAAGGCGCCGCCTTCGCGGACATAACGCACGATGTTTTCGAAATAGACCGAGGGCAGAACGGTCTGGTTCGAATAACGATCGAAGATGATGAGATCGAATTCCCGGATCTTTCGGCCAAAGAGGTCTGCGGTCGGAAATGCGATCAGCGAGAGTTCATTGATGGGCGTGCCATCCTGCTTTTCCGGCGGGCGCAGAATGGTGAAATGGACCAGCTCCACATTGGCGTCGGACTTGAGAAGATTGCGCCAGGTGCGCTCGCCCGCATGGGGCTCGCCCGACACCAGCAGAACCTTCAACTTGTCGCGCACGCCTTCGATGGTGACGACGGCTTTGTTATTCAGCGTCGTCAACTCATCGGGCGCCGCGGCGATTTCAAGCTCGACGACATTGGGGCCGCCATGTTCGACAAGAACCGGAACGCGCACGACCTGACCCGGCGCAGCGCGGATCGCAGCGATTGGTGCGCCATCGCGCCGCAGCGAGATCGCGACCGGCTCGCCCTTGCTTGACGTGTCGAGCACGCGCACGGCGATGGTCTGTTCCTTGCCGACGATGCCGAAGCGCGGCGCCTCGACAAGTTCAATGCGCCTGTCTCGCTCGCCCTCATGGCCGGTGACGAAGACATGGAGGGGCGCATTGAAGCCAAGCGCGCCAGCAGAGGCGGGAATGTCATGCACCACGCCGTCGGTGACGAGAATGGCCGCGCCGACGCGTTCGGGCGGCACATCGGCGAGCGCAGCGTTGAGCGATGAGAAAAGCCTTGTGCCGTCGTTGCCCGTATCGGTCGCGCCGCCATCAATGAAGCGGGTCTCGACATCGCCAAGAGCGCCCAGCGCCTTCTCAATTTCAACGCGCGCCTTGTCAGTCTGCGCCTTGCGCTCGCCGATGCTCTGGCTTGCGCTGCGGTCGAGCACCACGGCGACGACATCCTTGAGGGGATTGCGATCCTCGCGCACCAGCGAGGGATCAGTCAGCGCGGCGATGACCAGCGCAAGGCCGAGGGCGCGCAGCCATGCGCCGCGACGCCGCGCCCAAAAGCCAAGGCCAATCACGATCAAGGCGGCGAGCGCCAGCGCGATCAGCAGCGGGACCGGTATCTGAGGCGCGATCTGGAGATTGAATGAGGTCAATGGGCCAGCCGCTCCAAGAGATCACGCACATGAACTTGATCGGCCTTGTAATTGCCGGTGAGCGTATAGAGCACGATGTTGACGCCTGCGCGCAGGGCCATCTCCCTCTGTCGTCCCGTGCCGGGCGTCAGGGGAAACAACGGCTCGCCATTGCGCGAAACCGCCCATGCGCCCGCCAGATCGTTCGAGGTGATCAGGATGGGCGAGACATTGTCGCCGGAACGCACGGGCCGGTTGGCGCGCTCGGCCTCCGGCGGCAGGGCCTCGATCCACATCTGCCCGATGGCCGTGCGGCCGACGAAGCTGTCGAGCAAATAGAAGGTCTTCGTCAAAACATGGTCGCGCGGCACGGGCTCAAGCTCGGGCACGTCGACATTTGCGAGCAGCCTGCGCAGCCATAATTGCTCGGGCGAAGATTCGCCGCCTGAACGCGCGGTCAGCGCATCGCGCGTGTCGAAAAGCACTGTGCCGCCTTGCTTCATATAGTTGGATAGCCGCGTGATGGCCTGCGCGGATGGCAAGGGACGATCGGCGACGATGGGCCAGTATATGAGCGGATAAAAGGCTAGTTCATCGCGGGCCGGATCAACAGCCATGGGCTCGCCGGGTGACAGGGTCGTGCGGGCGCCGAGCGCGCGCGACAAGGCGGCGAGGCCAAGCTGGCTTGCTTCATCAACGCGCGCATCGCCGCTCACGACATAGGCGAGCCTTGTCTGCAAGGCGGCCTCACGGTCGCGAGGATTGACCTGCGCTGGAGCGGTCTGCGCTTGCGCCGGTTGCGGAATCCACGCCGTGAAGCTTCCCATCATAAGAGCGAGCGCAGCCGCCGCAGCGGGCCGCCGCCAGCCGCGCCTGAAGGCGCCAGCGAGCCAGAAAGAAACAAGCGCATCGACCATCAGTAAGGCGAGCGCGAGGCTCACCAGCGCGGGACGAAGATCAATCGGTTCGGCTTTGCGCAAGGGATCCACCATCAGCTTCAACCCCGACAGATCCAGCGAATTGAGTTGCGCATCGGGCGTCAGGGCGTTGAGCGCCGTGAGCGCATCGGCGGGACCATAAAAGCCCGGCGGATGATCCGCGCTCGCCCCGCCGTCATAATTCGCCGGAATGGCGCGCGCTGACAAAGGCGGCGCCCCAAGCGCGCCGAAGCCATCAAGCGTGCGCGTTGGCGCGAGGCTCTCGGCCTTCTGCGGCGCCACGTTCGAACCATCGCCTGCGGTGGAGCCTGCGCCTCCTTCAGAAGCGATGGCGATGGTGCGGCGAAGGAGATCGACGAATAGGCCAGAAAGCGGAAGGTTCGACCATGTGGTGTCAGCGGTGACATGAACCAGCACGATCATGCCCTTGCCACGACGCGCCGCGGTGATCAGCGGCGTGCCATCGGCGAGCGCCGCCCATGTGCGGCCGGGCAGGCCCGCCTCTGGCTCGGCCAGAACCTGCCGCGTGACCGAAATCTCGTCAGAAACATTGAGGCCATAGAAGGGGCTCTCGCGCTCGAAAGGCGCAAGGCGTTTTGGCGTATCCCACGAAAGCGAACCGCCCAGCACACGCCCGCCACGGCGCAGCCGCACGGGCGTCAGATCATCGCTCGAAGCCGCAAGCCTTGTGCCTGCGAAGCGAAGCAACACGCCGCCTTCTTCGATGAATTTGATGAGGCGGTCGCGAGCCGGACCGGAGATCACGCCGACATCCGCAAGCGCAAGAACTGAAACGCCATCGTCGAGCATGGAGAGGATCGGATCGCCCTTGCCCGCGCGCGGTTCGCGCACTTCGGCGAAGGGCGAGAGCGCGCGCACGAGATAATAGGAGGGCGACAGAAGCGGTTGCGACGTGTCTGCGCTCACGCCCGACACCACGCCAACGCGCCGACGTTTCCAGCGTTCGTCAAGCAGGGTGACGGCGCCGGCGGAATGTTCATCGACGATCTCTATGCGGGCGATCTCATTGCGCAGTTCGATGGGCAAATCGAAGCGCGCCTTGACCTCACGTTCCGCGCCCAGATCAAACCGCGCATCGCCAATGGCGACGCCTTTCATGTCGAGCGCGCGCAGCACGCCTTGCGATGGCCCTTCAGCCCTTGCGCGCAGCACACGCGCCTCAAGCGCGCCTACGCCATTTTCGGCCCCTGCGATGGCGAGCGCAGGCTTGTCCTGCATCAGCACATGAACGCCATTGTCGCCCGCAGCCTCGCGCAGGCCTTGCGCGAAAGCGCGACCGGCGCCGTTTTCGAGCCCATCGGAAAGCCAGACGGTCTCGGCGCCCTTGTTCGATGAAATGAACTTCTGCATGATGGGCAGCGCCGCAAGGCGGTCGGGAATGAAGGGCGCGGGCTTGAGGGCGCGCAAACGCTCAAGCGTCTTACCAGCGTCCGCAAGCAACACATCGCGCCCGCCTTCGGACATGACGATGAGCCCTGTGGTGCGCCCATCGCGACCTGCTGTCTGCGCGCGCTCGCTCGCGGCCTGAATGCGCTGCGACCAAGTGGGCGCCGCCGGCCAGCCGTCATCGAGGATCAGCAGCAGAGGTCCACGCCCGCCTTCGCCCGGCGGCAGGGGATTCCAGATGGGCCCAGCCATGGCCAGAATTATGAAAGCCGCGATGGAGAGCCGCAGCAGCAAAAGCCACCATGGGGTGCGCGCGGGCGTCTCTTCGCGCGGTGGCAGATCGAGAATGAGCCGCAGAGGCGGAAAGGCGATCTGACGCGGGCGCGGCGGGGTTATGCGCAGCAGCAGATAAAGCGCAGGCAAAAGCGCCAGCGCGGACAGCACGAGGGGAGCGGCGAAGGCGAGAGGAAGACCGAACATCAGGCGCCCCCCTGCCCGGCTTCAAGCCGCATACGCAAAGCGAGCAGGGCCTGCGAAGCGGGCCTGTCGGTGCGATGAACCGTAAAGCTCCAGCCGCGCGACAGGCAGGCCTCGCGCACAGCGTCGCGATGCGCGGCGAGGCGCGCGATGTAATCGGCGCGGAAACTCTCGGCTTCGCCGACGCGAAGCGTCGCGCTGGAATCGACGTCGAGGAATTCGGTGTGGCCGGTGAAGGGGAAGGTCTCCTCCACGGGGTCGGCGATCATCACAACATGGCCCAGAGCGCCGCGCGAGGCCATGGCGTGAATGGTCGCGCGAATATCGTCAGCGGGGGACAGGAAATCACCGATCAGCACCGCCTGCGTGCGCGGGGCCAGAGCCTCGGCGGGCGGCAGTTCAGCGGGATTGCCCCGACGCTCGTCTTCGATCAGCGCCTGAGCGAAACGCTCGACGATGCCGCGCGTCGCCAGCGCCCGCGTCAGACCCGCAAGACCGACACGCTCGCCGCCACGCACCAGAAGGTCGGAGAGCGCGAGGCCCAGCACCAGCGCCCTATCAATCTTCGGCTGCATGGCGATGCTTGAGACATAGGCCATGGAGGGGGAGCGATCCATCCAGACCCAGACCGTATGAGCCGCCTCCCATTCGCGCTCGCGCACATAGACGCGATCATCGCGGGCGGAACGGCGCCAATCGATGCGCGTGGTGGATTCGCCCCAGACGAAGGGGCGGAACTGCCAGAAGGTCTCGCCGACGCCCGCCCGCTTGCGACCGTGGACGCCGTGCATAGCGGTCGCAGCAACCTCCTTGGCCGCAACCAGCAGGGCGGGCAGACGCCGCGCCAGATCAAGCGCGCCATGCTGGTGGCGCGTCTCCACCGCCCTCTCATCCGTCTCGAGAAGACGCGCGCCCACCATCTGATCAACCAAGCCGCGCGGCGAGCCGCGCGATGACGCCGGAAACGGTCTCACCCTCCGCCCGGGCGGCGAAGGTCAGAGCCATACGATGCTTGAGAATGGGTTCGGCGAGCGCCCGCACATCGTCGATGGAAGGTGCGAGGCGTCCGTCCACCAGCGCCCGCGAGCGGGTGGCGAGCATGAGGGCCTGAGCCGCGCGCGGGCCAGGACCCCATGAAATATGTTTCGTCAGGGCGGCGTCGCCCTCGCCCGGACGGGCCGATCGCACGAGATCGAGAATGGCCTCCACCACGCTGTCGCCGACGGGCAGGCGGCGCACGAGGCGCTGCACCGTCATCAAATCCTCCGCCGTCATGGCGGGGCGGACGACAGCGCCGGCTTCGCCCGTGGTCTCGATGAGGATGCGCCGCTCGGCCGC